>CAZKQY010000031.1:0-7742 GCA_964555005.1 uncultured Syntrophotalea sp.
CGTCCTTGATATCGCTCTCGACCTTTTTCCAATCGACCCCAAAAGGCGGATTGGATAGCATGTAGTCGAATTTATCGGCGTAGAGTTGATCGTTGGAAAGGGTGTTGCCGAGCTTGATGCGATCAACCTCTTGCCCCTTGATGAGCATATCGGCTTTGCAGATAGCGTAGGACTCGGGATTGAGTTCCTGGCCGAAGGCGCGCATTACCGCGTTGGGATTGAGTTCGGTCACGTAGTCCATGCCGCTGGAGAGGAAGCCGCCGGTCCCCGCCGTGGGATCGTATATGGTACGAATGATCCCCTCTCGGGTGAGCGCATCGTCATCTTCCATGAAGACCAGCGAGGTGGTGAGGCGCACGATATCGCGTGGGGTGAAGTGCTCCCCGGCGGTCTCGTTGGAACTTTCCGCAAACCTCCGGATCAGCTCCTCGAACACCAGGCCCATTGCATAGTTGGAGATTTTGCCGGGACTCAGATCGGTGTTGGCGAACTTCTGCACCACCTTGTAAAGCAGATTGGCATCATTGAGCTGGGCGATGAACTCGGTGAACTTGAAATACTCGAAGATCTCCCGCGCATCTTTGGAAAAGGACTGGATGTAGGTCTCCAGGTTGTCCTTGATGCCAGATTCACCAAGTTTGGACAGATCCATCGGCGAGACATTGAAAAATTGTGCCTCGGTCGAGCGCAGCATCAGCTTCTCGTAGGCTTCTTCCGGCAGCTCCATCTTGCTGACTTCGGCGTGCTTTTTCAGCACCGCGGGTTTGTCCTTTTCGAGTACGCATTCAAGACGACGCAGCAGGGTAAAGGGGAGAATGATGCGTCCGTACTGGCTTTGCTTGAAATCGCCGCGCAACAGGTCGGCAACCGACCAGAGAAAAGCAGCGGTCTGGGTGAAGTTGGGGGTCATAAATAACCTTATATGGCGTAAGCAAAATATTGTGGGTTTTGGGAATTATCTGGTCAGGCATGCAATAGCCCCACCGGAATATTCTTGGGGAAGTTCCTCTTTGGAATGCGCAGACTCTAAATACAAAAACGTCTCTAGCAGCACCTAGGGTCGCTGTCGGTTTTTTGTTAACCACTCCCGCAGGAGCAATCATCTGAACACCTCAAATGGCAATCCGATCATCATAGTAAAGATGAGCATGTCTTTCCAGAAGTTTCCATAAATTGACTCGGTCTTAATTCATCTGCAATGCGAGAGATTCCCGCCTGGTTCGCCAAACGGACATTTAATGTTCAAAAAGTGATGTTTTTTTGGGATATCGACAAAGCTGGTCAGGAGGAGCCAAAAAGAACAAGAGAAAACCAGGACATTGGTCCGACGGGCGGGCTCGATCGTTTTTTGTTTGAGCATCATAGGACAGGAAGAGCAAAATAAGGTAAGCTACCCTGAATGTCGTAAAATGAAAAATGCCATAAGAATATAACCAGGCACTTTTCAGACCAGCGAAACACGAGGTGATCGAGAGTTTTTTATTAATTCAAGCTACAAGGAGATGACCATGAAAAAAGCAATGTACGTTTCCATCCTTATCGCAGCTATGAGTTTTACATTGATGTTTACGGCCTGTGAAAAGAAAGGGCCTGCCGAAAAGGCCGGGGAACAGATCGATCAGGCGATGGAGCCGGCGGGACCGATGGAAAAAGCTGGTGAAAAGATCGACAATGCTGTCGAACAAACGAAGGAAGCGGTTGAAGACGCAACAAAATAAGGGAGCAAGGTAGTAAAAGCGCCAGGAAGATCAAGCCCCAACACCTTACAACGCGCAACGAAATCAAAAACCTGGCAACCGGAACATCTGGTTTGGTTGAGTATTGCGTCGCGTCGTCGCGTGAGATGGGAGTTATAAGGGTTTGCCTTTCTTCGCGCTTTTGCGGCTTAAGAAATTTCGGGGCAGATCTATTTATTGCTAATGAAGCAAAAATAAATCTGTCTCGGTTTTCTACCAATAACAAAGGGCCTAGCCGTTTCCGGCTAAGCCCTTTGTTTTTACTGGCGGAGGGGCGGGGATTCGAACCCCGGGTGGCTTGCGCCACAACAGATTTCGAGTCTTTAGTTTATTCATTTCCTATACTTTCCCATAAAATCATAAAACGCACTTAAATATCTATTATTTATCTATTTTTTCCTTTATAATCCTTCCCAAAGAATCATTAAACTACCCCTTAGGTCATGAGTAGTCTTTCCACCTTTCTTTCATTTTTTTAGCAGGTGGAAACTTTTGGAGCAGCTATGGCAACGAAAGCACTAAAGTCTGTTGACGCAGTCCATAATGGCCACCCTGTCCGGGGAATTTACCGCTGCGAACTGGGTACCTTTGAAGCTAAAAAAGGGGTGGTAAAGATACGAGTGCCTGAATACGAGTACTGGTTTGATTTCACCGTTGCGGGGAATCGCTATCGTTCGGTATTTGGCCGTGAAAGCAGTTTTGGGAAAATCGGCGCCTCTGGCAGATGGGAATCGCACGCCATCGAGGAGGCAGTTAAAACCTTGCTCAAATTTAAAGAAAATGCAAAATCTGGTGAAGGGCCGACCAGCATCAAAGAGGAGCTGGGCCTTTCCCGAAAAGTGGCTGAGGAAAACCGCCGAAAGGAAAAAAGGCAAAAAACTATCGTCGAACTAACCGATCTTTTCCTGGAGGACATTTCCATCACTAAGCCGGGAATCAAAGCTAACAAACCAAGAACCGTCAAAGAGTATCGTCAAAACCTTTACCGTGACGTTATTCCCCACATCGGTGACCGAAAAGCAAAAGATATAGAGCGCGAAGATATTTCCGAGGTTATCGAAAAGATTGTTGCTAAGGGGAAAATCGTTCAGGCCAATCGCACCCTCGCTGCCTGCAGCCGACTTTTTAACTGGGCGCTTTCCAAAGGACGTGTGCGATACAACCCGTGCGCCATGATGGCAAAATATGATGAAAAGCCACGGGAAAGAGTCCTAACTGAACTGGAAAAAAAAGAGAAGACATCCAGCCCTGCCACGCATGATGAAATCAAAACTCTTTGGGAAGCACTTAATGATGTTGGACATCAAGTCGAAGCCAGAGTTCTCCTGACCTGTATTTTGACTGGCGCACGTCCTGGGGAGATCTGCAATATGCGCTGGGAGGATATTGATGATGACAATTGGTGGACTGTTCATCAGGATGAAATAAAGACAGAAGTTGAACTGGAGTGTTTTATCACGCCGTCCACAATGAAAATTCTTGGCTGTCGAAAAGACTCTGGCTACGTTTTTGCGCTTATCACAGACAGCTCTCGCCCCCTACCCGTTGCACGCCTATCGAAATACGTTCGGGAGGTTCATGGCCATTTTGGATTGCAGCCATGGCAACCGCGTGACTTGCGCCGGACCTTTACAACACTGGCAAAAGGATTTGGTTTCAGCGATTTAATCGTCAACAAAGCACAGGCAAGGCGCGACAGGTCTGTTATACGAGAGCATTATGACAAGCGAAAATATTATGTCGAAATGCGGAATTTATTTGAAGCGGTAGAACGCGAAATCCTGCGGATTACAGGGATGAAGAGTAAATCTACGAAAATTCTACAATTCAAAAGCTGATGAAACCACCCATGGGAAAAACCCAAGACAACAGGGCGATAGATTCACTAATGTCGAGTGCCATACGGAAAGCATTGGAGACACCATAAAAATCTGTTTGGAATTTGCAAAAATGGACAGTCTGAACTTACAAGGAGGGCACTATATTGAACGACTTGGAAGAAACCCACTACCTTTATGAGCAATTTTCCAAAGTTGGGAACTCTGATGCTTGGTCGCTTACTGACCTACTACAATACGCCCTAGAGTTAATCTTAAGTGAAGAAAATTGCATTCCAACAGACGTCGCAAACAATATTTCTCTCGCTAGAGAGAATATGTTGACTGAAATTGAAAATGCCGTCAGCGAACAAAAAAAGAATAATGATTTACCACCCATGCCAATCGTGGCTTCAAGCATATCCTGCTTAGGTGTTTTTTTGAAAAACGACGAATTAGACAAACTAGAAAAACTCCTTAATAGAGATTATCGCCGCAAGCGGGGGGAAAAGCGTGATGCGGATGAAACAAGGGAGTTTGATATTGATCGCCTATTCATCTACAAGGAACTTGTGGCAAATTCCTCGCCTAAGAAAGCTATTGACAAATTAGCAGACCGAGAAGGAATCGATGACAGTAGTGCAAGAAAGGCTATAAAACGAGGCAGCGAATACATGAAAGACTTTTTACATTCTTTGTCAAAAGAACAGGGATTTTATCGTGCAGATTTAGTCAATTCTCTTCGAAGGCAAATCATCAGGAATGAGATTAAAAAGCTCCTGCCCAGCTTAAGTGCATTAACAAGTAAAGAGCTTATCAAGGACTTTTTCGAAAAGCACAATAGAGGCACGTAATCAGCACGTTTACGTGCCTCGACCTTTTTTATGTCATAGCCTAATACTGTCTCCAACGTTCCTAAACACCCAGAAGGAAGTAGGAGGCAGAATCCATGCAAGAACCAATCACCATCGAACGAATCTTCGAAAATCTTTCCCACAAATCCCCCGAGATCATCACCCGAAAAAAGCTCCACGAACTAACTGGTGGGCTTTTATCTGAAAAAACCCTCGCCAATCTTGATAGTGAAGGTACTGGCATTAAGCCCCGTATCCGTATTGGGGGGAAAGTGGCCTACCCAAAAGATGCAGCTATTGCGTGGCTTAAAAACCGCTGCAAGGTCGAGGGGGTACGATAATGAAAATAGATGCCACAAACAGCGAATCCTCGGCTGCCACCGAGGATTCACATAATACAAAAACACATTCACCCTCAGACGATACCAAAAATCCAGTGGAGATGCAATGCTCTGTGGATGCAGATAGTAACAGGGCCATGCAAGGTGACCCGGATTTAACCAAAACAAACGAAGCAGCACGGTCGGTGAGGGAACTATTTAGGTCATTGTCCTTGCCCTCGCCCGATCAAATAACCGACATGCGGATTGCAACGTTTTTTACAAAGCTCTGTGAAGATCTCTTACGGTTTTGGACAGAAAGAAAAATATGGCTGGTATACGATAGGCAGCGATGGAATGCAGACGCCCCTGGAGGAGCATTTCCACTATTTAAAGAGGCACTTAACCTCCTGTATAAAAAAGTTTCTGAAATAGAAGATGACGATAAAAGGGTGCCATTATTCTCGCAGCTCATAAAACTTGAAAGTCATCGACGTCAAAAGACCGTACTCGAAGCAGCGGCAGTTATTCCCGACATAATTATTGCAAGTCATTTGCTAGACAGTGATCCAATGCTATTAAATTGTTCAAACGGGACATTGAACCTGCAAACGGGAGATTTGCAACCTCACAATCCAAAAGATTTTATAACCAAATTCGTAGATATTGAGTACTTATCCGATGCCGAATGTCCCGTATTTCTCCGCTTTCTGGAAAGGATTATGGGCGGCAATGCTGCACTAATTGACTACCTCCAGCGATATGCAGGCTACTGCTTGACCGGTAGTACCTCTGAACAGATTCTTGTATTTTTCTACGGAACCGGAGCAAATGGAAAAACAACTCTCGCCAACGTGATCGAAATGCTCCTGGGTGACTTTGCATCTACAGCTGCTAGCACCCTTCTGATGCACCGAGACAACAATTCTGCGACTAATGACTTGGCAGCACTTCGAGGTTCACGGCTTGTGAAGGTCTCAGAATTTGATGACGGAGAAAGGCTTGCCGAAGCAACGGTAAAAAGTCTAACTGGAGGAGATCGAATTGCTTGTCGATACCTATATGGAGAATATTTCGAATACACGCCTCAATATAAAATATTACTGTTAGGAAACTACAAGCCCAATATCCGAGGTCGTGATCATGGCATCTGGCGGAGAATCCACATGGTGCCATTCAATATAACGATTCCGGAAAGTGAACGTGATCCAAAATTGATGGAGAAATTATCAGCTGAGTTGCCGGGGGTTCTAACTTGGGCGGTCAAGGGCTGTTTGGATTGGCAAGAAAAAGGGTTGTGCCCACCCAATGAAGTCAAAGAAGAAGTTAACGCTTATCGTCAAGCTGAAGACGTTTTTATCCAATGGCTTGATGACTGCTGCATCAAAGATGGTGGACGCAGTGCTTCAGCAAGCGCACTGCTTCAGTCATTTAACGATTATTCGGATTGGGAAAAAATCTCATCCAAGAAGCTTGGGCAACTACTAGGCGAAGCCGGATTCATAAAGGATAAGAGTGGGACAATCGTTTGGCGTGGTGTCTGCTTGAAAGACAATTCCGGACCATAGGGACTATCAGACCCTTTTTCCGGAAAGTCTACAAAAAAAGATTTTATAGGAGAGTTTATGGGAAATGCCTTCTATCATCCCTATCGTCCAGATGTTGTTCAGAGAGGTGTAATTTCGGTTCTAAAAGGAGATCTTGCTGCGAACAGATACCTCTCCCTCTGTTCGATCATGTCGAAGCAGATACCGTCGAGACTGCTTAGTAGCCTGGTGGCAGGCGGACGCCTGCCCTGAAGGCGGAGAAGCAGGAACAAGATGGTATCTGGTGAGACATGGTAACAAATAATATATAAGGTGATCGATAATGAAAACACTTACAATTAAACGCGAGATGATTGAGGCGTTGGAATCCGATGAAAGTAAACTGGATTTTGCAACCGCTGTAATTGAAATATTAACTGTTCGTGAACCAATAACGGGGAAGACTGGGCGGTTATTGCAGGATGGCTTAAATGTTGATATTCCAAAACCACTTGAAAGCTCACCAGAATTCGATTCCAGTAATATGAGTGCTGCCCAGTTTAAAATGTTCTCTATGGTTAGGGCTGGTTTTTTCCCAGTTCATTTGAATTGTGGGTACGCTGACTATAAATACAAGCACCTGGACGATTACTCAGATGATGAATTAGCTGATTTGTTTTGCGATGTTAGTTCAAAAATATATAAGAGCAAGGGCAAGAAAGGTTTTCTGTTTTTCTTGAATTACCTTCGAGAGGTTCAGATGTGGTATCGCAAGAACGTAAAACGAAAAGATGATAATCACTATTGATTCAATTAATGACTCTTTTGTTGTCATATCCTTTGTTTGAACGTGACAGTGTCGTTGCGTTGTCTGCTCCAACCCCTAGGCGTGGCATCCGCCACGCAGCAGGTCTCCGCAGCCCCCGCCGCACTGACACGTTCAAACAAAGACAGTGGTAGGTAAAATAGTGATGTCAGCTTAAAGGGAGCCCAAAGGGGCGGACGGGAGAGATGGTCAGAGCATCAGGCAAGGCGGTATCCGACATTGATATTTGTGGCGGGTAGAGCCTTCGTCTGAAAGCCTGACCATCTCGGGTGGGCGGGGAATAAACATAAAGCACGCAAAGCGAAATGATTGATATCCGGCTGACGGAGCCTTACCCCGTGAGCCGTGCCAATTTCAGCCCCTGTGGGGGCAGTGAAGTAGGTTGCCGTTGCAACGGAATGAAGCCAGGAAGTTCAGGCGGAATGACGTGGAGACGTGAACCGTACGAGCGGGGGAGTCATGGATCGGGAGCACGGTTTGCACAGGGTATGCGTGAACCCGTTTTGGTCACACTGCCCGCCATCGCCTTATTCATTGGCGGGCAGTGGTCTTCTACCAAAACGAGGTGAACCAATGGAGGGTCGGCCAGCAGCAACAACTCCACCCAAGAGCGTCCTTTCCCCCTTTGGGAGTTACTTGTCGGGGGGGATGCCTAGGATGGGG
>CAZKQY010000032.1:0-6266 GCA_964555005.1 uncultured Syntrophotalea sp.
GGCAGTCAACAACCTCGGCCACTGCCATCCCAAGGTGGTAGCCGCTCTGCAGCAGCAGGCCGCGCAGCTGATCCACTGCTCCAACTACTTTCATATCCCCGCCCAGATCGAACTGGCCGAACTGCTTTGCCAACACTCTTTCGGCGACCGGGTATTTTTCTGCAACAGCGGCGCCGAGGCCAACGAAGCGGCGATGAAGCTGGTGCGCAAATCCAGCATGGAAAAGTACGGCTCTAACCGTTTCGAGGTCATCACCGCCCTGGAATCCTTTCACGGCCGCACCATCGGCACCATCAGCGCCACCGGCCAGGACAAGGTCAAAACCGGTTTCAATCCTTTGCTGCCCGGTTTTCACTATGTACCTTTTGGCGACGCCGAAGCCCTGCGCAAGGCCATCACACCCAAAATCTGCGCGGTAATGCTGGAACCGGTGCAAGGCGAAGGGGGCGTGCGAGTGGCGCCGCCGGGATACCTGGCCGCCGTACGAAAGATCTGCGATGAGCACGACCTGTTGCTTATCTTCGATGAGGTTCAGGTCGGCTGCGGCCGTACCGGTACCCTCTTTGCTTATGAGCAGGACGGCGTGACCCCGGACATCATGACCCTGGCCAAAGCCCTGGCCGGCGGTCCGCCCATCGGTGCTATGGTCGCCACAGAAAAAGCCGCCGAATGCTTCGGCCCCGGCACCCACGGCTCCACCTTTGGCGGCAACCCGCTGATGGCCCATACAGCCCTGGTCGCACTGCGCACCCTGCTCGAAGACGGTGTGCTCGACAACTGCGTCGCCATGGGCGCCTATCTGCGCAAGGGCCTGGAAGAACTACAGGACCGCTACCCCTTTATCAAGGAGGTGCGTGGTCGGGGTCTGATTCTCGGCATGGTACTGACCATTCCGGGCGCAGATATTGTCTCCCAAGCCCTGCAACAGGGTCTCTTGATCAATTGTACCGCCAACACCGTATTACGTTTTGTGCCGCCCCTGATCGTCTCTCGTGAAGAGATCGATGAAGCACTGTCTATTCTGGACGGCATTCTGCAGAAAATTTGACTTATAAAGGGCGACCGGCGCTGTTTCCGCCCCTTATTTATTAGGAGGACTGATCGTGAAAAAGGATTTTCTCTGCCTCACCGACTGGACCCTTGAAGAACTGGAAGGGATCTTTGACCTAGCCCGCAAACTTAAGGCCAAACAAAAAGAAGGCGAAAAACATCGCCTGCTCAAGGGAAAAACCCTGGGCATGTTATTTGAGAAAAGCTCTACCCGAACTCGCGTCTCCTTTGAAGTCGGCATGTACCAGCTTGGAGGGCACGCCCTGTTCCTGTCGTCCAGCAGCACCCAGATGGGACGGGGCGAGCCGATCAAGGACACCGCCCGAGTCATGTCCCGCTACGTTGACGGCATCATGATCCGCACCTTTTCTCAGACGGCGGTGGAAGAGTTGGCCCGGCTCTCCGACATTCCGGTAATCAACGGTCTCACCGACAGCTACCATCCCTGTCAACTCATGGCCGACCTGTTTACCGTCATCGAGCACAAGAACAACTACCGGAATTTGATCTACTGCTGGATCGGCGACGGCAACAACATGGCCAACAGCTGGATCAACGCGGCGACAGTCTTCGGCTTCGAACTTCGGGTCGCTACCCCGATCGGCTACGAACCCGATTCGCAGGTCATGGCCCGCGCCGCAAAGATGGGCGCCAAGATCATCTATACCAACGATCCGCTGGAAGCCGCGCGGGGCGCCCAGGTCCTGAATACCGATGTCTGGGCCAGCATGGGCCAGGAAAAGGAACAAAAGGAGCGGGAAAAGGCCTTTGTCCATTTCCAGATCAACAGTCAAGTGATCGCCGAAGCCGACCCAGAGTGCATCGTACTGCACTGTCTGCCGGCCCACCGCGACGAAGAGATCACCGACGAAGTCATGGAAGGCCCTCATTCGGTGGTGTTCGACGAAGCCGAAAATCGTCTGCATGTACAAAAGGCCATTATGGCCAGCCTGATGGGCTAGTCACACAGAACACTTAGTCACCTGGAGAAATCATGGAGATCCGTTGCCCGTACTGCGGGTTCAGTAAAGATATCGCCGAGCAGGCTATTCCTGACGACGTCCACTTGGTTAATTGTCCGAAATGCGGGCAGTCGTTTCCCTTCACTAAACCACCCGCAGAGGTTCAACTGCCCCCCGAGAATTTCACACCGGTAAAATTGCCAAAAGAGGTACTGGTTACCTGTATGGCCTGCAATTTACGGCAAAAAGCCGCCGACCGCTGCCGCAATTGTGGTTTAACCCTGGTCGCACAGGCCCTTCCGGACGGAGCCACTGTGCAGCGATATGCCGGATTCTGGTTGCGGGTGGTAGCCTCCCTGCTCGACTCAGTGGTGGTTGTCATTCTGCAGCTCGTCTGCGGTATGGTCCTAGGCGCCAGCGGCGCCCTTCTGGGTGGCCTCGGTAAAGGCGACGGTTCCATGGCTATACTCATCTGGCTCTTTACCACCGTACTCGGCCTGGCCTACTATGTCATCTTCACCGGTTCCTGCGGCCAGACCCTGGGCAAAATGGCCCTGCGAATCAAGGTCATCCGCAAGGACGGCAGCGACCTCGGCTATGGCGGTGCAGCCTTGCGCGAGACAGTTGGCAAATTTATCTCGGGCATCATCCTCGGCATCGGCTATCTCATGGTGGCCTTTGACGAGCGCAAACAAGGTCTGCATGATAAAATTGCCGGCAGTTATGTAATTAAACTCTGAAAAACCTGCCCAAGCAATCCAGCAATTTCGAAATCGCTATCGAAACCGGGATCGGGATCGCTATCGAAATCGGGATCGGGATCGCTATCGAAATCGGGATCGGGATCGGGATCGAAATCGGGATCGAATGTTTTTAATTTTCTTTGCCTGGATAACGCCATAGCTCAAACGACCGATAGCCATTGAAATCTTTTCGATACCGATACCGATTTCGATTCTATGGATCCAAAAATGCATACTAAGAAGCTTTAATCTGCGAAACAAGGAGATATATCCATGTCCAAAAAAGGTTCCGTCAAAAAGGCCGTACTGGCCTACTCGGGAGGCCTCGACACCTCCATTATCCTGCGCTGGCTGATCGAAGAATACGGCTGCGAAGTCATCGCCTTTGCCGCTGACCTCGGCCAGGCCGAGGAGCTCGACGGCATTCCCGAAAAAGCAAAACAGACCGGTGCCAGCAAATGCTACATCGAGGATCTGCGCGAGGAATTCGTCCGCGACTTCGTCTTTCCCATGTTCCGCGCCAACGCCATCTATGAAGGACGCTACTTTCTCGGCACTTCCATCGCCCGGCCGCTGATCTCCAAAAAACAAATGGAAATCGCCGCCGCCGAGGGGGCCGATGCAGTCAGCCACGGCGCCACCGGCAAGGGTAATGATCAGGTACGTTTTGAACTGGGTTATTACCACTTTAACCCCGAAATCAAGATCATCGCCCCCTGGCGAGAGTGGGATCTCAACAGCCGCGAATCCCTGATTGCTTATGCAAAAAAACACAGCATCCCCATTCCGGTAAACAAAAAACGCCCCTGGAGCAGCGACCGCAACCTGCTGCACATCTCCTTTGAAGGAGGTATTCTTGAGGACCCTTGGGCCGAAGCCCCGGAAGAGATGTACCTGCTGTCCGTCAGCCCCGAGCAGGCCCCGGATAAGCCGGAATATGTAGAGATCGAATTCCGGCACGGCGACCCGGTGTCCATCAACGGCGAAGCCCTGTCCCCCGCCCAATTGCTGGCCAAGCTCAACGAACTGGGCGGAAAACACGGCATCGGACGGGCCGACATCATGGAAAATCGCTTCATCGGCATGAAGAGTCGCGGCGTCTATGAGACCCCCGGCGGCACTATTCTCGAAGAGGCCCACCGCGGTATCGAGCAAATCACCATGGACCGCGAGGTACTGAACCTGCGCGACTCCATGATTCCCCGCTACGCTACCACGGTCTACAACGGATTCTGGTTCGCCCCCGAACGGGAGGCCATGCAGGCCCTGATCGACGAAACCCAGAAGTGCGTCAATGGTATGGCTCGGGTCAAGCTCTACAAGGGCCACTGCCGCGTTGTGGGGCGTAAATCCGAGACCGACAGCCTGTTTGATCCGGAAATCGCCACCTTCGAAGCTGACGAAGTCTACAACCAGGCCGACGCCGAAGGCTTCATCCGTCTCAACTCCTTGCGCCTGCGAGTTCGTAGCGCGATGAAGAAAAAACAGCACAAACCGATCTAAATAGACCAATAAATTGATTAAATACAAAGATTTTCTTCACGCTCTACGCAGTTTCATTGGCAAAGAGCGCGAAGAAAATCTATTTACTTGCGGTGATCATAGGCGTTTTAATTTCCCCCTGAATATCAGAGGATTTCTAGACTTGATCGACCTGCGCATCAATCGGAGTACTAAGCAATCATGAGCAAAAAACCCTGGGCAGGCCGCTTCACCCAACCGACTGACGAGTTTGTCGAGGCCTTTACCGCCTCTATCGATTTTGACCAGCGCCTCTACCGCTACGACATTCGGGGCTCCATCGCCCATGCGCGGATGCTGGCCAAGCAGAATATTCTCACCGATGAGGAAGTACAGACCATCATCGCCGGCCTGAAAGGTATCCGAGCCGATATAGAAGCGGGCGATTTCGAATTCTCGGTGACCCTGGAAGATATTCACATGAACATCGAGGCGCGGCTCATCGAGCGCATCGGTTCGGTAGGCGGAAAGCTGCACACGGCCCGCTCCCGTAACGATCAGGTGGCCCTTGACATACGCCTCTACCTGCGGGATGAACTGCAATCCGTTCGTGATTATCTCGACAAGTTGCAGGAAGCGTTACTCAACCAGGCTGAAACCAACCTGGGGGTCATCATGCCCGGTTATACTCACTTGCAAACCGCCCAACCGGTGCTCTTTTCCCACCACATGCTGGCCTATTACGAGATGTTGCGCCGCGATGCCGGTCGTCTTAAAGACCTTTTCAAACGCCTCAACCAGATGCCTCTGGGCGCCGGAGCTCTGGCCGGAACCACCTTCCCCATCGACCGGGAATTCGTTGCCGAGCAACTCGGCTTCGACGGTGTGACCCGCAACAGCCTCGACAGCGTCTCCGATCGGGACTTCGCTCTTGAATTCTGCAGTTCCGCCGCGATTCTGATGATGCACCTGTCGCGCCTGTCCGAGGAATTAATCCTCTGGTCGAGCGCCGACTTTAACTTCATATCCCTGTCCGATGCCTTCTGCACCGGCAGCTCGATCATGCCGCAAAAGAAAAACCCCGACGTGCCGGAATTGGTGCGAGGTAAGACCGGCCGGGTCTACGGCAATCTGATGAGCCTGCTGACGGTGATGAAAGCTCTGCCACTGGCCTACAATAAAGATATGCAAGAAGACAAAGAGCCCCTGTTCGACACCATCGACACGGTAAAAGGCAGCCTCAAGGTCTTTGCTGACATGATCGACCAGCTAACCGTCCGCGCCGAAAACATGCAAGAAGCAGCGGCCCGGGGCTTTTCCACCGCTACCGACGTAGCCGACTATGTGGTGCGCAAGGGCATCCCTTTCCGTGACGCCCACGAGATCGTTGGTAAGACGGTGCGTTACTGCATCGAGCAGAACAAGGACATCCCTGAATTGAGCCTTGACGAGTTTCGCTCTTTTTCAGAGCACATCGACGCTGATATTTACGACTATGTGACCTTGGACGCCTCGGTCAATGCCCGTCGCGCCACCGGCGGCACCGCCCGCGAGACCGTGCAGCGGGAGATCACCCGGGCTCGTCAAGAGCGGAGCGAAAGGGCTTGATGCCATGAATTGTCGACTGCGCACGATCACCCTGATACTGGTTCTTCTATCCCTGCTTCTACCGGCCGGCTGCGGTACCAAGGGCCCGGTGCGACCCTTAGCACAACCGTTGCCAGCGGCACCATCGGAGATGACCCTGCACCAACAGGGTGACGCTCTACTGCTCAGCTGGAGCCAGCCCCGAAGCAATCAGGACGGCAGTGAATTGACGGATTTGGCGGGTTTCCGCGTCTACCGGCAAAGCTTCGATCCCGTAGAAGACTGCCCCGACTGTCGGCACAATGGGCCCCTGTGGCGGCTGGTAAACCTCGACTACCTGGAACATGCCCAACGCCGCAACGGCCGACTGTTTCTTCTCGACAACAACCTTGAGCCGGGTATGGGCTATAGTTACAAAGTAATACCCTTTAATCGCTGGGGCCAGGACGGGCCATCCATCGAA
>CAZKQY010000033.1:0-7523 GCA_964555005.1 uncultured Syntrophotalea sp.
TAATGGAACGGGCACCAGGAATAAACAGACGCTGTCCAACCTCTAGTTGGGAACGATCCGTCAGCCGATTAATTCGGGCAAGCTGATTTACCTCGACCCGGTAAACCTGGCCGATACGATAGAGAGTTTGGCCGCGCTGAACGGTATGGTAAACCCCTTTGGGCGCGGCACAACCCGGCGTAAACCATAGACCCAATATCGCTATCAACAGAGCGCAGCGCAATAATCTAAACATCGACCAGCGTCCTCTCCCCGTTGCAGGGAATTAGTGCCCTCCTGCTTGGAATACGACCATAATACAGGGCAGTGATCATCGAAATCCCGAAAAAAGGAGAAACCCTCCAAAAAGCAGGACCATGAAGCCCAAGGTAATAAAATTAAAATATTTATCGATGCCTGCTTTGACCTTATCCCCAAAAGTATAAATTAGCCAGGCCAAGAGGAAAAACCGCAAACCCCGGCTGATTACAGAGGTCAAAACAAAGAGCGGAAAGTTTATCTCAAAAACCCCGGCACCGATGGTAAAAATTTTATAAGGTATCGGGCTAAAACCGGCGGCAAATATCAGCCAGAAATCGTAGGTAGAAAACAGCTTCTGAATGTGTTCAAAGCCACTCGGCGAAAAAAGCGGCACATACTCATAAAACAGTTCGGCGGTCGCCCCCCACAAGGTAAAACCAATAAGATAGCCGACCAGACCACCGACCACCGAACCTATGGTGGTCAACAAGGCAAAACGATAAGAGCGAATCGGCAGTGACAGACATAGAGCCAGCAGCAGAATGTCCGGCGGCAGAGGGAAGAAAGACGACTCGGCAAAAGCCAGCAAAAACAGAGCCGGCACACCATAGGGGGTTTGCGCCCAGTGCAAAACCCAGTCATAAAGGCGTCGTAATAAAATCATCAACACCCCTCTCCTTCGGACCAACCGTCCTTACCGATCAACGGCACAAACCGACAATCGAGGAGATTTTCTTCTGTAAAATCTTCAAGCCCATGGCGAGTAATCCGCTTGAGAACCTGACTACCACGGCCACCGACGGGAATAATCAGACGACCATCAATGGCTAGCTGTTCAAGATAATGCGGTGGTACCTGCGGCGAACCGGCGGTAACCACAATGCCATCGAAAGGCGCTTCATTTTCCCAACCGATGGTTCCATCACTCAATTTAATATTGATGTTTCGACAGCCAATATCATCGAGTACCCTTCGGGCGCGCCTTGCCAGGGCCGGAATACGTTCTACGCTATAGACGCGAGAAACGATCTGAGCCAGAACAGCGGTCTGATACCCGGAGCCTGTGCCGATCTCGAGTATTCTCTCCCCCCCTTTTAATTCCAGGGCCTGAGTCATCAAGCCCACCATATAAGGCTGAGAAATGGTTTGTTTCTCACCGATGGGCAAAGGATGGTCTCCGTAAGCCTGCGCCCATAAGGCTTCTTCAACAAAACGATGACGGGGCACACGCTTCATGGCTTCAATCACCAACGGCGCGTGAATACCTCGTGCAACAATTTGCTGATCGACCATCCGGCGGCGGGCTATTGCATAATCCATGTTACCCTGTTCCTTACTTGTTTTCAGTATAAAAAAAGGCCGCATTCGAAGTCGTCCGCCATTGTCGAAGGCTATCGAAAGAGTGATGGTTGGTCAAGTCAAGGTGCAGAGGGGTTACCGAGACAAAACCCTTCGATAGAGCCAGAAAATCACTGCCGGGAATCGGTTCAAATTGGCATTGGCCACCGCCAATCCAGTAGTATTTCCTCCCCCGCGGGTCGACTTTCTCCACAATCATCTCTTCATAGCGACGTTTCCCCTGCCGGGTCATTCTAATTCCTTTAGGTGTTCCAGCCGGGACATTAACGTTGAGAAAGGTATCGTCTGGCAAACCATAACGAAGAATAGTTGCCGCCAGGTCATTGGCAACACGGCCTGCCACGGCATAATCGGCGAACTCCCCGCTGAGCAGATCAAGGGAAATAGCAAAAGAAGGAACCCCCATCAACATCGCTTCCATAGCGGCCGACACGGTCCCTGAGTAGGTGACATCCTCCCCCATATTGGCCCCTCGGTTTATGCCGGAAACAACTAAATCAGGTCGTTCTTCGAAAAGTTTATGAATACCTAGGTTTACACAGTCGGTGGGAGTGCCGTCAACGGCATAGGTGTCAGGTTTGATGAGTTCGGCGCGCAGTGGGGAATGAAGAGTAAGAGCATGGCCGATGGCACTACGTTCACGATCGGGAGCGACTACTACTACCTGCCCGAGTTTCGACAGAGAAGAAGCAAGCATTGCAAGCCCGGGTGAATGAACACCATCGTCGTTGGTAACAAGAATCAGCAAGTAACGGCCTTAAAAAATGCTTTCAGGCCAGGATTGGGCATAAAGATATTCAGCAATCCAAAGATTTGCGCAGCCGAATTAGATCACTGTGCAATTCCCGTAATACACGAAGAGCCGATTGAGTGCCCGAGACTATATTGGCCGAATCCTGGTCACAAGCCTTGCTGCGCAACTTTTTCTTTGCGCCGGCAATAGTGTAACCCTGACGATAGAGCAAATCCTTCAGTTGCAGGACAATCTCGATATCCTGTTTTCTATAAAGTCGCTGTCGCCCGTGGCTCTTTACAGGCCGAAAACCCGAACCGAACTCTTCCTCCCAATAGCGCAACACATGGGCTTTGATGCCCGTAATGCTGACTACTTCGCCGATTTTAAAATACAACTTATCGGGAATCGGAGTATCCATAAACAGCCTTAGCGACTAAGCCCACTCAATCCTGGCCGTTGATGACTGACTTAAGTACCTGGCTGGGCTTGAAAGTTAAAATTTTGCGGGAACAGATTTCGATTTCGTCTCCGGTTTGAGGATTCCGCCCCTTGCGCGTCGCTTTGTCTTTAACGACAAAATTACCGAAACCGGCCAATTTGATCTTCTCGCCCTTTTCCAAGGTCGACTTTATCAGATCGAAGACCATCTCGACAATCTGCGCGGACTCCTTTTTTGAAAAGCCAGTCTTAAGATATACACGTTCTACAAGGTCCGCCTTGGTCATAAATCCACCCCCCATCCAATAACGTAAGTCCACGAACATCCAAGACTTTATATCATAGGAGCATCATGCAATCAACCGGTTTTTTAACGAATTTCTGCTCCGAGCTGTTTCTTGAGTGCTTTGATGATGCGCTCGTGACCGGTTGTGATCTCTTCCTCGGTAAGCGTTTTCTCAGAACTGCGATAACGCACCCTGATGGCCAGACTCTTTTTATCATCGGCAATGCCAGGTCCGCGATACATATCAAACAGGGTGTAATCTTCAACAAAACACCCCCGAACCTGATCAATAACGGCAAACACCTGCTCGGCACTAACCGTATTATCGACCAAAAGTGCGCTATCGCGACAAACATCCGGAAAACGAGAAATCACCTGAAAGTTCCGGTCGGTAACCGTAGCGGCGAAAACGGCATTGAAATCGAGGTCAAATAAATAAACTGGCTGATCGATCTCAAAATGTTCCAGTACTTGCGGATGAACTTCGCCGATGCTGCCCAAAACCCCGGACGAGTTGCGCAGCATACAGGATTTTCCGGGATGATAGAAAGGTTCACTTTGGTTATTATCCCAGCGAACCGGTCCAAGATGAAATCCCTCGAGCAAGCCCTCCAATTGACCCTTCAGATCAAAGAAGTCCACATCCTCCGCCCCTTGCGCCCAACCAAGAGGCTCCCGGCGACCACAGATAGCCGCACAAAGACGCAGACTTTCCCGCGGCAGTTCCTGACCTTCCTGGGGTTGAAAAACGGGCCGTAATTCGAACAATCGCAAATCCAGAGACCGGTAGGCCCGGTTGCGAGCAATGCTCTCAAGCATGCTGGGCACCAGACTGGTGCGCATGACCGATTGTTCCTCGGTAAGGGGATTGAGAATTCGCACATTCTGGCGTCGACAATCGTCCTGTGCCAAATTGAGCCGATCCCATTCAGAAGCGATAAAGGAATAGTTGATAATTTCAGCAAACCCCCGGGCCACCATGGCATCCCGTAGTTGTCGGACCAGGCGCTGCTGGGGCGCGGGGCGGTGACAGATCATGCGACTGACCGGCATGGTAACGGGTATCCGATCATAACCGTGCAGGCGGGCAACCTCTTCGATCAGATCAATCTCGCGCTCAAGATCTGGACGAAAAGCAGGAACTTTAACATAAAGAATTCCATTATCCCGATCCGGGGCAGGCTGCGTATCGAGAGCAATGGAACGCAACAAACCAAGGATATCGTCACTGGCAAGCTTAAGGCCCAAAACTTTATTAGCCTTATTCACATCGAGGGTCAGCTGCCGCTCTGGCAGGGGCTTGGGATAACAATCGATCATGCCCTGAGCAACGGTCCCCCCGGCCACCTCGACAATAAGAGCCGCGGCCTTATCCAGAGCAATCGGCACCATATCCACATCAGCCCCACGCTCAAAACGGTGAGAGGCCTCGGTGTGCATACCCAGGCGCTTACTGGTACGGCGAATGGTAGCCGGGTTAAAATAAGCGCCTTCCAGAAGAATATCGGTCGTTTCAGGCCCGACTTCTGAATTTTCACCGCCCATAATTCCAGCCAGCGCTACCGGACCCTGGCCATCGCAAATAACCAGATCGTCGGTGCAAAGCAAGCGCTGCTGACCGTCGAGGGTGGTAAAACTTGTTCCATCCTTAGCCCGCCGAACCACAATGCGTTGATCGCGCAGCCGATTGAAATCAAAAGCATGCAAGGGATGACCAAACTCCATCAACATCAGATTGGTAACATCGACCACATTGTTGATGGAACGCATGCCCACTGCTTCCAAGCGACGAACCAGTCCCTCCGGTGAGGGACCAATCTTAACCCCTCGGATCAGACGCACGGCATAACGGGGGCAGAGCCCACTTTCTTCGAGACTAACGGAAGTACTGTCACTGCAGGGTACTCCGTCTTCGACGGGCGCTTGACGAGCAATTTGCAGGGGCCGACCGACGATGGCTGCAACCTCCCGGGCCACCCCGACGATACTCAGGCAATCGGGACGATTGGGAGTGAGGCCAAGTTCGAAGCGCACATCCTTGAGACCAAGAGCCTCAAAGACCGGTTGCCCCAACGGTAGACCGGGCGGCAGGATCATGATTCCGGCCGAATCGTCAGCCAGGCCGAGTTCTTTTTCCGAACAAAGCATGCCCATGGAAACCTGGCCGCGAATCTTACCCTTTTTAATTTTAAAGTCACCGGGAAGTACGCTACCCACCTGGGCCAAAGCGATCAGATCACCAGCCTTATGGTTGGTAGCGCCACAGACCACCGACACAGTGTCGCTGCCTGTAGCGACCTGACACAGAGTCAGGCGATCGGCATCAGGGTGTCGTTCTACCGATTCGAGCCGAGCAACAATAACCGTATCCAGCCCCCCCCCGAGATAGTCCATAGCATCGACTTCCAAACCGGCCATGGTCAGGCGATGGGACAATTCCTCCGGCGGAAGATCAAAATCAACAAATTCCTTAAGCCAGTTGTAAGACACGATCATTTCTTCAAGTCCTTTATCATATTACGGCACTCAATATACTGTTTTATATACGATTATTCAGCAGATCAAAACTGCCGCAGAAAGCGTACATCATTTTCAAAGAACAGCCGCAGGTCATTAACACCATACTTGAGCATGGCAATACGTTCGATCCCCATGCCAAAGGCAAACCCGCTGTATTTCTGGTAATCGTAATTGACCGACTTGAAAACTTCCGGATCGATCATACCGCTGCCGAGGATTTCCAGCCAGCCCGATTGTTTACAAACACGACAGCCACTGCCAGCACAAATAACACACTGAATATCAACCTCAGCGCTCGGTTCCGTAAAGGGGAAAAAAGAAGGCCTGAAGCGCACACCAATGCCCTTACCAAAGAATCGCGCAATAAAGGTGGTCAGCACCCCCTTTAAATCTCCGAAGGTAATATCCCGATCGACCAGAAACCCCTCGACTTGATGGAACATCGGGGTATGAGTAAGGTCGGAATCGCGGCGAAAAACAGTGCCAGGCGCAATAACCCGCACTGGCGGCGCATGCTTAAGCATAGCCCGAATCTGTACCGGCGAAGTATGGGTGCGCAGCACCACCTCATCTGAGACATAAAAGGTATCCTGCATATCGCGAGCAGGGTGATCCTTGGGCATATTCAGCGCTTCAAAATTGTAAAAATCCCGCTCTACCTCAGGACCTTCTTCGACACCAAAGCCGAGGGAGGAAAAGATTTCTATAACCTCTTCGGTAACCAAAGTGATCGGATGTTTAGAACCTTGCGAAGCACTACGCCCAGGCAAGGTAATATCGATGCGCTCACTACGCAGGCGTTGTTGTAACTCCTGTTCCCGTAAGGCCTTGGACCGTTCTTCAAAGAGAATTTCCAGTTCAACCTTAACCGTATTGGCCAGTGAACCAATGATCGGCCTCTCCTCAGCAGAAAGCCGGCCCATACCCTTCATGATGGCCGTCATGGAGCCTTTTTTGCCAAGCAAACCGACCCGTGCCTCTTGCAGCCCCTCTAAAGAATCGGCGGCTAAAAGCGCAGCACGTCCCTGCGTCAACAATTCTGCGAGCTGTTCCTTCATAAAAATCCCGTTGCGTTATCCGTAAAAAAGGAAAGGAAGCCCAGCGGCTTCCATTGTGTTAACTTAAAAAAAAAGAGATGAGGAAGGCCCTCATCTCTTTTTTTTACAATTTACTGCTTCTGGGCCTTGGCTTTATCGACGATAGCAGAAAAACCGGCCGGGTCGCAAACGGCAAGTTGAGCCAGGATCTTACGGTCAATACCGATTTCGGCTTGTTTTAACCCATAAACGAGTCGACTATAGGACAGGCCGTTCTCCCGAGAAGCCGCATTAATACGCGAAATCCACAGAGCACGAAAGTCCCGCTTCTTAACTTTGCGATCACGAAATGCATATTTCAATCCGCGATCAACGGCCTCGGTAGCGCTACGGAACAGTTTACTTCTCGCTCCGCGATACCCTTTAGCTAGTTTGAGAACCTTATTTCTTCTACGTCTCGCTTTAAAACCTCTTTTTACTCTTGGCATGAATTACTCCTTGGTTGTACTTTGAATTTAACGGATTTACCGCTGCCGGATCTGAAGGAGGAGACCTGTCCCCTCAGTTCTCGGTCTTAAGCCAAGCCCTCTCTTCCCCGATTACTTGTAAGGGATGAGACGGGCAATATTGCCGGCGTCTGCCTTGGACACCAAGGTGGCCTGACGCAGATCGCGCTTTCTTTTAGTCGATTTTTTCGTCAAAATATGGCTGGTAAAAGCCTTATTGCGCCGAATCTTGCCGGTACCCGTTTTACGAAAACGCTCGGCAGCACCGCGATTTGTTTTAATTTTTGGCATGAGATACATCTCCTTGAACGTTTGCTATCGACAACGGACTATATTGCTGTAGCCGCTTCCGCACCTCACGGTTGCGACGAAGGCCGTTAATCGTTTATTTTTTTGGTGCC
>CAZKQY010000034.1:0-3531 GCA_964555005.1 uncultured Syntrophotalea sp.
CTCAACGACACCGGCCGGGCCTCGATCAGGGTCGGAGACGCTCCAAATGAGCAGATCACCATCAGCCGCGCCTTTATCCAGAAAGACGATTTCAAGCAGCTGACCTATTACTGGTTTCCGCAGCGGGGGCGGATTCTGAACAGCATGATCGAAATGAAGCTGTTCAATTTCTGGGACGCCCTCACCCGCCAGCGCACCGACGGCGCCCTGGTACGGCTGGTAACCCCGGTGACCGAAGGCGAAACCATCGACCAGGCCGACCAGCGATTGCAGGTCATGACTCGCCAGCTACAGCCACTGCTCGAGCAGTATCTTCCGGGCAAAGACCGTTAAAAGCAGTTGTAAGCCAAAATCTGCAAGCAATAAATCCGGCTTATAGCTTGAATCTTTTTCCCTGGTATTTTTATGATCTTCTTCGCCGCATTGCTGTTGTCACTGTTCATCACCCTGAGTCTGGTGCCGCTGTTTCGACGGCTGGCACTCAGGCTGCAGCTGGTCGATGTGCCCAACGAGCGCAAGGTCCATGTCCAGCCCATCCCCCGCACCGGCGGGATGGCCATGGCGATCGGGCTTCTGGTGCCGGTGCTGATATGGATGCCAGCCTCTCCCCTGCTGTTGCCCTTGGTGGTGGCCAGTAGCCTGATCGTGGCCTTCGGCTTTATTGATGACCTTAGGGAGCTCGGTTCCGGGACAAAATTCGCAGCCCAGATTGCTGCAGCCCTGATCGTTATCCTCTGGGGCGGAGTGCAGATCCGCACCCTGGGAGGGCTGTTGCCAGAGGATGTGCTTTTGCCCTCATATCTGGCGATCCCCCTGACCCTGGTGTCCATCGTAGGGGTCACCAATGCTTTTAATCTGGCCGACGGTCTGGACGGTTTGGCCGGAGGTATTTCCCTGCTGATTTTCATTGCGCTCACCTATCTCGGTCTGCAGTCCGGCCATCTGGAGGTAGCGCTGGTAGCCGCCTGCATGTGTGGCGCCCTTTTCGGATTTCTTCGCTTCAACACCCACCCGGCGTCGATCTTTATGGGCGATGCCGGCAGCCAGCTGCTTGGTTTTGTCGCCATTGTATTATCGCTCGTTGTAAGCCAGCAGCAGCCATTCAGCCCATTGCTTCCCCTGCTGCTGTTCGGTTTTCCGGTTTTTGATACGCTGCGGGTGATGATCGAGCGGATACGCCGCGGCCAGCGGCCCTTTACCGCCGATCGCAACCACTTTCATCACAAACTTCTGGCCAGGGGTTTCTACCATTCCGAAGCGGTGGTTTTCATCTACCTGATTCAAGCACCTCTGACCCTGGCGGCCTGCATGTTGCGCTTTTATGGTGAGGGGGTGCTGTTGTCGGGTTTTTGCGGCTTTTGCGGATGCGCCTTGCTGCTGTCGCGAGGCGCCGTGCAAGGTAAACAACGCTTCCCCTGGCGTCGCTATCTGGAACAGCCGTTGCGCAGCTGGCAACGCCGTTATAGAGCTTCAACCCTACCGATTCGCTGCTCTTTTGCCGCCCTTAAAACCATCGTGCTATTTCTTGGGCTGATGATGGTTCTGATGATTCACGAGCCACCGGCATGGGTCGGTTGGTTTGTTCTGAGCCTGGGCATACTGACTCTGGGCGGTCTGCTGTCGCCGAAAGGGGTCAATGACTGGCTGTTGCGGGGCGGTGTTTATCTGGCTATCCCGTTTTTGATCTACTTTAGCCAGTTTCCTCATAAGCAACTCTCTGTTCCTGCCTATTTTGGCGCTTTGCAGAAATTTGAAAATATCGGCTATCTGGCTTTGGGAGTAGCGGTACTCCTGGTAGTCAAGCTGACCCGGCGCAGTGGCTATAAGAGTACACCTCTCGATCTGCTGATTTTGCTGATTATCCTGTTGGTGCCATTTATATCGGGGCTGGTCCAAGAGAAGGCCGTGCTGCTTATTGTTGCAGCCAAAATAGTTGCGTTGTTTTTCAGCTTCGAGGTTCTGCTGGTCGAATCCCGGCGCCGCTTCAAGGTGTTACACCTTATTTCCGGGCTTCTGTTGCTTGCCGGAGGAGGACGTCTGTTAATGCACATGATTTACTAAATTGGATCTAACAGAAACTTGACAAAAGAGTCACACTATTAATATTCCTCATTTATCGGTATTTATCCGTTGAAAGGCTGGCGAGATTATGAACAAACCATTGCTCTTTGCCCTGTGTCTTCTCATCGCTGCCCTTGCTCTGGGCTGCAGCAACCCCAATCAAAAAAAGCTGCGTTTTCTCAGCAAGGGACAGGCTCTGTTCGAAAAGGCTGATTATGTCAACGCGGCCTTGGAATTGAAGAACGCTCTGCAGATCGATCCTAAATATTCCGATGCCTATTACTTGCTTGGTCAGGTCGAGCTGGCACAGAAAAAATACAAGAGCGCTTTAGGCCGTTTCATGAAGACGGTTGAGCTTGACCCGGGTCATAGCGCTGCCCATCTCCATATCGGAAAGATCTATCTCGGCGCCCGCTTGCCGGAAAAAGCCTTGGAAGAAGCCGAAATAGTACTCGCCCAGAACCCACAAGACGCCGAAGCTCTTCTGCTCAAGGGAGCGGTGTGGGTGGCGCAGAAAAAGTTGGAACTGGTCATACCCTACCTGAACGGTCTGTTGACCGATGGCTTGACCCGACCGGATGCTTACCTGTTGTTAGCGGCTGTCCATCTGCAGCAAGGTTCGGTTGAGAAGGCTCAGAACACGGTCGAAAAAGGCCTTGAAGCGAATCCCGGGCATATGGACTTGCAGTTGAAGCTGGTCGATCTTTATCACCGCCAGGAGCATTTCGATCAGGCCGCCGAACTACTATTGCAGGTTCAAAAGGCCCACCCGGACAAAACGGAACTCAAGCTGACTCTGGCCCAGCTCTATCGCCAGACCGGACAGCCGGAAAAGACGGAATCGGTACTAAATGAATTCCTCGCCACCCAGAGCGATGAAGCGGACTCATGGCTCAAGGTCGCCGAATTCCATCTGTTCGGTCAACAGCTCGACAAGGCCCGCCAGGTGCTGCAGCAGGGTCTGGCACGGCACCCCCGGCGTAGTTCCTTGCGTCTGGCCCTGGTTCAGCTGGTGCTCAACAGCGAGCAAGACGGTGACAAGGCGATGCAGATCCTGCAGGAAGGACTTGACGCCAGCAAGGACGACGAAAGTCCCGATGCTCTGGAACTGCAGGCTGCCCTGGCAATGCTCCATTTTCAGCGCGGCGAATACCAACCGGCGGAAACGGGCGCGGACAAGGTGCTGGACGCCAGTCCGAAGAATGTCGATGCCCTGTTGATTCGCGGCAACCTGCACCTGCTTCGCGGCGAAGGCACACTGGCAGTCTCCGCCTTCCGTACCCTGGTGAATGAGCGTCCGGACTTCACCGACGGCCGCATCCATCTGGCCGAAGCCCACATCATGAACCGGGAATTCAACCTGGCCGCCGACACCCTGCAGCAGGGGCTGCTGGTCCTCCCCGATGCTCGCCCCCTGCAGCTGGCCCTGGCCCGCCTGCACGCCCGTCAGGGCAAATACCCTGCGGCTCC
>CAZKQY010000035.1:0-5945 GCA_964555005.1 uncultured Syntrophotalea sp.
TACCGGCTCTACCTGACCCTGCTCTGCTTAGGCGGAGTCCCTTTTCTGCTGCAACTGGCCAGGCGCTACCGCCAGACCCTTGGCGTTCGATCGGATGGATTTGTTCTGGCCTTGCGTTTCGGGGCACTCATCCTATGCCTAGCCTTTTTTGCCCAGTTCGGCGGCTTTTCCAATCTGTCTTCACGACTTTTCGAATCCGCCAATAAAACCGTATTTCTCGGCTTGTTTACAGCGATGGGCATCCGTCTCGGGCGAGGCGGCATTGACTATCTCTTCGGCCAGCCTTTTTTCCGACGGCAGCGCTTTTTCGTCCGATTCGGCGACGAATTAGTTACCCAGCTGAAAAAGATTTTGCGCGTCACTTTTATCGGCTACGCCACCCTCCATCTACTGGTAATCTGGTGCTGGGGAATCTTTGAATCCACCGGAGGGGCCTGGTCGACCTTCATGCAATTCGGCTTCGCGGCTGGTGAAACCCGGGTGACCGTCTATATGGTCCTGCTGGCCCTGGTGGCGCTCTATGCCACGGTACAGTTTTCCTGGCTGTTACGCGCGCTGCTCGATTCCGAATTTTTCCCGCGCAGCGCCGTCGACCGGGGGGTGCGGGATTCCATCAAAAAACTGCTCCATTACAGCCTGATGCTCATTGGTTTTCTCTTTGCTCTGAGCCTGCTGGGAATAACCGCGCAAAACTTTGTGGTGCTGGCCGGCGCCTTTGGTATCGGCATTGGCTTTGGCCTGCAAGATATCGTCAATAACTTCGTCTGCGGTCTGGTACTGCTATTTGAGCGACCGATTAAGATAGGCGATATGATCATGGTTGTCGACGAATGGGCCATTGTTAAAAAAATCGGCCTGCGCTCCACCACCATCGAAACCTTCGATCTATCGGAAATCATCGTTCCCAACTCGAATCTAGTTTCAGAAAAAGTCACCAACTGGACCCTGTCCAATGAACAGAGTCGAATTGTCATTCCAATCGGAGTCGCTTACGGCAGCGATATTCCCAAGGTTTTGGAGATTCTCAAGAACTGCGCCGACAAACATTTCAAAGTACTCGAATCGCCTGAACCTTCCGTCCTGTTCACGGCCTTTGGCGCCAGTTCACTCGATTTTAGTCTACGGGTCTGGGTCGCTGATGTTAACCACCGCCTGATTGTAAAAAGCGACTTGCTGCAAGCCATCGATGAGCAATTCCGTCTGGCCAACGTAGAAATACCCTTTCCACAACAAGATCTACACCTGCGTTCCATCGACAGCACCCTGCTGGCCAACATTGCCGGCAGCCAAAAAGGCTCCAAGGTTTAATCTTGGGCCAAGAACTTAACCGAAGCCTTGTTTATCCATATCAAACAAAGGACAGGGCAAGCTTAAAAAACTGCCGACCCCTTGAGGGATCGTTCTAAACGTGATATGTTGGCGGCGCTTTTTAACGTCTTTGCCAGGAGAGCAAGATGACTAAAATACCTCAGACCATGATTCTCGGTACCGGCCATGCCGTACCGGACAAGATTCTTACTAACGCCGATCTGGAAAAAATAGTTGACACCAGTGATCAATGGATTGTCGAGCGCTCGGGAATTCGTGAGCGGCATATGGCAGAAAAGGGTGCTGCCCTTTCCGAACTGGCCACTGAAGCTGCCCGCAAGGCAATCGCAGAGGCCGGCCTCGAGGCGAAGGACATCGACCTTATCATTCTCGCCACCGTCACCGGCGACATGAAGTTTCCGGCCACCGCCTGCTTTATTCAAGAACGGCTCGGTGCCAAAAATGCCACCTCTTTCGACATCGCTGCGGCCTGCTCCGGCTTCATATATGCCTTGCAGATCGCCGACGGGTTGATGCGCAGCCAAACCTATCGCCACGCCTTGGTGATCGGCGCTGAGATTCTGACCTCGATGGTTGACTGGGAGGACCGTAATACCTGCGTGCTGTTCGGTGACGGGGCCGGAGCTGTAGTGCTTGGCCTAAGCCGGAATGAGCGCGGCATTATTTCGACTCATATCGGCAGCGACGGTGGATTCAGCAATCTGCTGTACAACGCCGGTTGCGGCTGTATCAATATGCCGACGGTGGAAAATGTTCAGGAAAAGATTCACACCCTGCGCATGGAAGGCAAAGAGGTTTTTCGCCACGCGGTGGTTGCTATGAGCAAAGCCATGAAAAAAGCCCTCAAACAGGCCGACATGACCAGCGATCAACTCGATCTGGTGATATCTCACCAGGCCAACCTGCGCATCATTGAAGCCCTGGCCAAACGGCTCAAAATCAGCAAAGAACAGACTTACGTCAACGTTGACCGCTTCGGCAACACCTCCTCCGCCTCGATACCCATCGCCCTCGATGAAGCCCGATGCAACGGCATCATCGGCCCCGGCTCCCTGGTCGGCATCGTTGCCTTCGGCGCCGGTTTCACTTGGGGCGCCGGAATTATTCGGCTCTGATTTAATACCGGGTTCAATCTAGATATTCATAAAGAAAGCCCTTTGCCAACCAGGCAAAGGGCTTTCTTGTTACTCAAATCATGCATTCTGACCAGGCTCACACCCACCCTATAAAAAAAGGAGCCGACGCAAACGCCGACTCCTTTAAAGTAAATCACGGAGACAGGTCCCCGCTATTCAACATTACTTAAAAAGGCATGGGCCACAAGCCCAGAACGGCGAAACCCGGAATCATCAAACCGATGAATGCCCAGAGGATCAGCGAATAAGCCAGCAGTTTGGCGCTGAACTTGCCGTAGGTAACCAGGAATACTTCCAGGGTCAGAACAGTGTAGCCTACCGAACAGAGGGAAAAGTAGGTGAACTGACCTTCAGGTCCCCGAAACAGGAAGATAAAGAAGAAGGAAATGATCATGGCGACCAAACTGACGTTACCGACAGCTTTCAAGTCTTCCAAACCGGCCAGCAGGGCAAAAGACACCGTGCAATACAACAAACCATGAGCAAACAACAGGGCGCTAACCGCGCCATTACCATCGATACCGTGCAGGAATGCGCTTACAACAACGCATACTCCAACCAAACCGGTAACGGCGCCAGTACCTTTAGCATCACCGTGTCCCAAGTACAAAAAGGCTACGGGCAACCACATCGACATGATAAGGATAAGTGTTGGTGCTGTTAAGTTCATTTCGTCTTTCCTCCTAAACTAGTTGTTAAATAAATACCGCGCTCCTAATCCACAACAACGGCAGACCCCGACCAATACCGACTATCCAACCGCTTCATGCCATCGTCTGTCCCCTGACCGACCGCCTTCCCAAGCGGTAACCGATCAATGAAACTGTAAAACCATGGCAACGGTCTTGAATAATCGATGCCGGCCAAAAATAACAGCACATCCGTCCAATCGCAAAAACGATTAATGAACAACATATCAAAGGGCTTGCAGACTTCTATCCCGTACCCGGCAAGGATTTCACCTGCACCCCAAAAACAGGATGCCTCTGCCATTAATATTGCTGGCCTGCTTTGAACATTTCGATTGACCGCAGCTTCAAGCACCGCACCAGATTGCACCCCACGTGACGTAACACCCAATCTGAAACCCCTAAACGGGACCAACTTGGAGATTACGCTTTTCCACCGGCAGACACTCGTTAGCTCCGATCATTCGAAAATAAACCACTGTTTTAAGTGTTGTCAATATCGATGCCATAACCACCGAAAAAATGCAAGTTGTTAATTTACGCCTCTCCCTATTCTTGCCAATCAAATTAACTATTATTTAGCAAAACCGCAAGCATTTAATCCGCCCAAAACCGTCTAAACAGAGAATATAATCAACGCCCAACAAATCAGACTTCAACTGAGTGCCTTCTCCATAAAAATCACCCGAATTATAAACTATATCTATATCAATACTATATATATTTTACATCTTCTCTTCCGCCTGGCTTTTCGCGACAACCGGCCTGCATACCCCTTAGACAATTCAAAGAAACCCTCAACACCACCCCACCTTCCGTTTTTCCAATGGACAAAAATCGCCAAACGGTTAATAAGACATCGTTTCATTGTTCTACTTATAAACCTAATCACGGAACGACGGCCAACCATCCTTTGTCTGTCAGCCCAACAATAAATAAAACAATTTTGGTATTAATTTAAAGCTCGCCATTTTCCCTTTCTCTTAATAGCATAGATTTTTTCCTCTGCGACTTTGCCATTTGCCCGACATGCCCGCTATGTTATAGTTTGATGAAATTCCATCATTATTTATTCTGGAGGTTTTGATCCATATGAAAAAGTTTGGTTTTACCTTACTTGTAGCAATCGGCCTCTGCGGATGCGCCATGTTCACCAGCTGGAAAGCCATTCCACCTCCGGGGGGCTGCAATCAGTGCCATACGTTGCCAATCAATGCCAAATGGACCGTCGCCTACGCGCCCGTAACATTAAGCGATGAAAGCGGCAAATATTCCTGGCAAACGGAAGCATCTGTCCTGCCGGAGCAAGAATCGCCCATGCAGCAACAAAAGATTTCCGAAGAACCCTGTTTTCGCTGCCACCGCGAACCGAACAAAGCCCACACTGACCGGTTGGGGCGTTATCACCATTAAGAAACCTGTCGGACTTGCCATGAACCGCCTGCAAAATCGTCTGATTGGCCCATATTCTCGACAATTTTCGCCAAATAGCCCTGCTATTCGCTCTCAAACTCTCGAAAATCTGGCCTCAAACAGCCAATTTTTTGTTTCGGCCCGTCAAGTCCGACAGGTTCCTAGGCAGGTCATTTGACTTCTAAAAAGGACCCTCCCTCACGGCCGGGTCCTTTTTGCATTTGCCAACCCAGGGCTCCCATTGCAGGATAAATCGATGCCTATTATCCGCCACACCAAGATCATCGCCACCG
This sequence comes from uncultured Syntrophotalea sp., assembly GCA_964555005.1. Taxonomy (GTDB): domain Bacteria; phylum Desulfobacterota; class Desulfuromonadia; order Desulfuromonadales; family Syntrophotaleaceae; genus Syntrophotalea_A. The sequence continues at coordinate 4,861 of CAZKQY010000035.1, forward strand.
TCGGCCCGGCCTGTGAATCGGAAGAACAGTTATTGAGACTCATGGAAGCTGGAGCCGACATCTTTCGCCTGAACTTTTCTCACGGTGATCACACCACCAAAACAAAGATTATTGAACGCATTCGTCGCCTTTCCCAGCGACGCCAGCGGACCGTTGCCATTATCGGCGATCTTCAGGGTCCCAAAATACGTATCGGGGACCTGGAAAACGATGCGGTAATGCTTTCCGACGGCCAGGACCTGCTGCTTTCAACCAAAGACCTGATCGGCAATCGACAGCGCATTCCGGTGCGCTTTGCCGAACTGGCCAACGAGGTCCGGGCGGGGCAGCGCATCCTCCTCGACGACGGCCTGATTGAGCTGGAAGTACTCGCTGTCACCGACGGCGAGGTTCGGTGTAAAGTTCGCTGCGGCGGCTTGCTAAAGAGCCGCAAGGGAGTTAATCTGCCTGAAACCCGCCTGTCGCTACCGGCTTTTACCGAACAGGATCGAAAAGACATCGATTTTGCCATTGCCGCAGACCTCGACTATCTGGCTCTGTCCTTTGTTCGCACGGCAACCGATATACTGGCCCTGAGGCAACATCTTTTCGACCTAAAAGCCGACCTGCCGATTATTGCCAAGATCGAAAAACCTCAAGCTGTCACCGATTTTGCGGCGATCCTTAAAGTGGCCGATGGCATTATGGTGGCCCGGGGTGATCTGGGGGTCGAAATCGGCCCGGAACAGGTACCACTGATCCAGAAACAGATCATTCGCCAATGCCGCAAAGCAGGCAAACCAGTTATTACAGCTACCCAGATGCTCGAAAGCATGGTCAGCCAGCCACGACCGACCCGGGCCGAAGCCTCGGATGTGGCCAACGCTATTCTCGACGGCAGCGACGCGATCATGCTTTCAGCGGAAACGGCTGTGGGGCAATATCCTGCAGAAGCCGTCGCTTTCATGGACCGCATGGCACAACGAGTTGAAAACGACCCTACATTGCACAGTTCGATTTTCAATTTTTATCCTGCCGACAGCGGCTCACGCAGCCTGTCCGATGCCATCGGCGAGGCGGCCTGCCGAACCGCGACCAGTATCGGG
>CAZKQY010000036.1:0-2655 GCA_964555005.1 uncultured Syntrophotalea sp.
CCGGCCTGGTCGGTCCCAACGGGGCCGGAAAGACCTCGGTCTTTCGCCTGATCACCGGCGAAGAATCCATCGACAGCGGCGAAATTAGCTGCAACAAGAAGACCGTCATCGGCTATTTCTCTCAGGATGTGGGGGAGATGGCCGGTCGCTCGGCGTTGGCGGAGGTGATGGCCGCCTCAGCCCGCACTATGGAGCTGGGTCGACAGATCGCAGAGATGGAAGCGGCCATGTGCGAGCCGATGGCCGACGAGGCCCTGGCAACACTGCTCGAACGCTACGGCGACGCTCAGGAGGAGTTCGAGCATCGGGACGGTTACGACCTGGAGAGTCGGGCCCAGGCGGTACTCACCGGTCTCGGCATCGGCCCGGAGACCTACGACCGACCGGCGGAAACCTTCAGCGGCGGCTGGAAGATGCGCATCGCCCTGGCCCGGATCCTGACCCTTAATCCCGACGTACTGCTCCTCGACGAGCCGACCAACCATCTGGATGTCGAATCGATCATCTGGTTGGAAAACTGGCTCTCCGAAACCTATAAAGGTGCGGTGCTGATGACCAGCCATGATCGTGAATTCATGAACCGTTTAGTGTCGCGGATCATTGAGGTCGGCAATCAGACCGTAACCACCTATGGCGGCAACTACGATTTTTACCTGCGGGAGCGAGAGATCCGTCGTGAACAGCTTATCGCCAGCCATCGCCGTCAACAGGAGATGCTGGCCAAGGAAGAAGAATTCATCGCCCGCTTCGCCGCTCGGGCCTCCCACGCGGCCCAGGTTCAGTCGCGGGTGAAAAAGCTGGAAAAGATCGAACGCATTCAACTGCCGCCGGAGCAGAAAACCATCCGCTTCAGCTTTGGCGAACCGCCCCGCAGCGGTGACGATGTATTCGCCATGCAAGATTTAGCCAAGACCTGGCCCACCCCCAAGGGCGGTGAGCATCCGGTCTTCAGCGGCGTGTCGGGACTCATCCGCCGCGGCGAGAAGATTGCCGTGACCGGGGTCAACGGTGCCGGTAAGTCGACCTTTCTCAAGGTACTCTCCGGCCAGACCGAACCCAGCTTGGGCACGGCGACCGTCGGCGCCAACGTACATCTGGGCTATTTCAGCCAGCATTCCATGGACATCCTCGACCCCGCCAAAACCGTGTACGAAACGGTCAGCGAAGCGCTGCCCATGGCCACCGTCGGCGTGGTGCGCCAACTCTGCGCCGCCTTTCTGTTCCAGGGGGACGATGTGGACAAGCGCATCTCGATCCTTTCTGGCGGAGAAAAGAGTCGCGTGGTGCTGGCCACTCTGCTGGCCCGCCCGATCAATTTTCTGGTCCTCGATGAACCGACCAACCACCTGGACATCATCTCCCGCGAGATTCTGCTCGAGGCCCTGCAAAACTTTGCCGGTACCGTGGTGCTGGTCAGTCATGACCGCCACTTCCTCCGTTGCCTGGTCAATCGGGTCTTCGAAGTCGATCACGGCCAAATGTTGAGCTATGACGGGGATTACGACTATTACCTGCATAAATCGGGACGGGAAATCCTTGCGGCTCAAGCTCCGACGGCATAATAAACAAGGCGATCTCGAATTAAGGACTGACCTGCAATGATTAATCTAAAAAAAGACACAATCCTGCGGATTCTGATCGATGACACAGGGCTGCAAAAAGAACAGGTCGAATTGACCGTGGCTTTGCTGCAAGAGGGGGCCACCGTGCCCTTTATTGCCCGTTATCGCAAAGAAGTTACCGGAGAACTGGACGAGGTACAGATTCGTCTGCTGCAAGAGCGTCTCGAATACCACACCGAGCTGAACAAGCGCCGGGAGACAATTCTCAAATCCATCGAGGAACAGGGCAAACTGACCACCGAGTTACGCGGAAAGATAGAAGCCACCCGGCAAAAAACCGAGTTGGAAGACCTTTACCTGCCCTTCAAGCCCAAGCGGCGCACCAAGGCATCCATTGCCCGGGAGCGAGGTCTGGAACCGCTGGCCGAGCAGCTAATAAAGGCACAGGGCAGCGGTTCTTCAGCAGAGCAACTGGCCGAAGCCTTTATCAACCTGGAACTGGAGGTTGCAACAGCCGCCGAGGCCTTGAGCGGGGCCGGCCATATCCTCGCCGAGGGCTTCGCCGATGAGGCTGCGGCCCGGGCGTTAGTCCGCGAGTTGACCTGGCAGCAGGGGCTGTTCTGTTCCCAGGTAGCCCGGGGCAAGGATGGCACTGTCAGCAAGTTTGAGATGTACTACGAATTCAGCGAGCCGATTCGACAGATTCCCTCCCACCGCATGCTGGCCATGCGCCGGGGCGAAAAAGAAGATATCCTGCGCCTGCGCATCGAAGCACCGGAGGAAGAGATCCTTGGCCGTCTGTCGACTCTGTTCGTACCGGCGGAAAACCGATTTGCCGAACTGTTGCGAGAGGTAGTCGCCGATGCTTACAACCGTCTGCTGGCCCCTTCCATCGAGGTGGAGTTGCGACTGCAGGCAAAAACCGCCGCCGATGACGAGGCGATTCGGGTCTTTGCCGAGAACCTGCGCAACCTGCTCCTTGCTGCGCCCGCCGGCAGCCATCGCGTGTTGGGCGTCGACCCCGGTCTGCGCACAGGCTCCAAGCTGGCGGCCGTCGATGCCACCGGTCAGTTTCTCGAGCATGTCACCATCT
>CAZKQY010000037.1:0-2699 GCA_964555005.1 uncultured Syntrophotalea sp.
TTAAGCAAAGACAGAACGGCGCCCACCGCTACCGTCATCAGCTGGCTGTCGACCGCCCTGCAGGGGGAGGACATGTCCTTCGAACAAGGCCAAATCGCCGCCGCCATGCTGCAAGCCGGGTTTATCTCAACCCAACGATACATGCTGAACGAAATTACCAACGAGGAGCACGGACCGATCGAAGTTACCATCGGTAGAAAAGCACAGCCATCCGCCTGCGGATCGCCGTTGTGCACATGCCGCAACACGACCACTTCCGCCCTCCTGGCCAGTTAGTTTCCGTCCGGAGTTTCCGGATGGACACCAGTTAGTATTCATTCGAAAACTCCAGATAGGCACCGCGCCGTTTTCAGAAGATCAACGGAGATGGAGTCCTGCCGGTCAACGCCTGTACGGCCAAAAACACCACCCGGCAGATGAAGGTATTCTAAATCCAAACTTCTGGCTTCATCTGCCATGTTTGCAACAAGCCTGTTATTGATGATCTCGCCAAACGGAATAAATGGCTAAGCAACAATTTCACGCTACAAAGCGTAATGGCTTTTCGAGGGCGAAAACATACCTTTATGTGTCAAAATCCTTAAAAACGCTGCAACGCGGCAGGGTGGCCTTTTTGCGGCGCCATCAGATATTGAAAGGCAAAACAAAATGGTCAATCAATTCGGCACTACCTCTGACATGATAATTCAGGAAATAGATGACAACGGAACCACCCGGCTTATCGCCATCGACAGCGTGGGCCTCTACCTGACCACCCCGGCCCGGATCGACAGCATGCTGGCTGATGTCAATCGATACGGAGTCTGCAGAATAGAGCCCTACCGACAGCTGCAGGACCTGGGACTGGATCCTCAGGAATTATTCAACACCAACCAACACCTTATTAAATCGGATGTTTTCAAAGAACCAGCCGGCAAGCCCGTCAATCCGCTGAAAGCCTCCAAGAGGGGGAAATAAATCAGAATGGGTTACCTACCTGACCATCCGATAGCTCCGGGGGGGCTTATTGATGTTCTTTTTGCCCTTTTCGCCTAGTGCCCTGTAACCCATAATCTATCGCATCTTGCTTGTTCTTTAGCGCGTCAACCGCGTTGCGTCTAAGGCTGAACAGCTACGGCTATGCAATCTTAGACACGCCTTGTTGACCCACCAAATCCCGGCGCAATCTTGCGACATTCTATGGGATACAGGGTACTAGCACGGAGCGTGTCTGCGCGAAAACGTATCCCGATAACCGCCCTATCTGGTCAGCCCCTGCCTCGCCGGACCGGACCAGGGCTATCCCTGGCCAAAGGCCGACCCGCCTTGCTGCGCCTGACAACCCTTGGAGAAAATAATGGCTTCCAGCATCAAACTCGTTGCCCTGGCCCTGATCTTTATCCTGGCCTGGCCGCTGGCGGCCGCCGCACTGCAGGCCGAACCGCCGGCGTTTCACGCACCACCGAAGGTTGCCCCAGCTGAAATGAAAAATCCGGCGGACGAGGCCTCCCGGGACTGGCGGGACGAACTCTCCCACTTCCAGATACGGGCCACCGGCGTCGGATATATGCCGGCCGGCCCGTTCCTGCGCTTTCTCGACCGGGCCGAGAGCAATGGGCCGCAGCAAGGTGCCAGCGGCTACCGCATGTTTCTTATCGATCCGGCAGCATTCGTGCGCCAATCCGGCCTGCTGCCAACCATGCTGTTGGTCCTGCTCGGCGGACTGGCCCTGAATTTCACCCCCTGCGTGCTGCCGATGATCCCGATCAACCTGGCCATTCTCGGTGCCGGCGCCCAATGCGGCTCCCGTATGCGCGGTTTTGCCCTGGGCACCGCCTACGGGGCGGGCATCGCCCTGGTTTACGGCCTGCTGGGCGCCTCGGTCGTAGTGACCGGGTCGCATTTCGGCGCGATTCAGTCCAACCCCTGGTTCAACCTGGCCATCGCCCTGATCTTCGGAGTACTGACCCTGGCGATGTTCGATGTGGGCCGCATCGACTTTTCCACCTTCCAGGCGAAGCTGAACCGCCCATCGCAACCACGGGGCGGTTTCTCGACCGCCTTTACCATGGGGGCGGTGGTAGCCCTTCTGGCAGGCGCCTGCGTGGCGCCGGTGGTGATCGCCGTCTTGCTGCTGGCCAGCGGCCTCGGTGCCGCCGGCGTGCTACTGCCTTTCGTGCTGGGCCTGGGCATGGCGCTGCCCTGGCCCTTCGCAGGCGCCGGGCTGTCCATGCTTCCCAAACCGGGCAAATGGATGATCTACGTCAAATGCAGTTTCGGCGCGGCCATCCTCTACCTCGCCTTACACCACGGCCACCTCGCCTACCGGACCCTGCGCCCGGCCGTTACCGCGCAGGCTGAAGCGGCTCAGGAGCTGCACATCGTCGATGGCGCCAGCAACGCAAACCTGGCCAAAGCGCTGCGACAAGCCCGCCTCGAGGCCAGGCCGGTGTTCATCGACTTCCAGGCGGCCTGGTGCAAGAACTGCCGAATGATGGAAGCCGTCACCTTCCGCAGTGCGCCGGTCCAGGCCCGCCTCAAGCAGTATGCCTTCATCCGCTACCTTACCGACAACCAGCAGGCCCCCGCAACCCGAGCCGTGCTGGAGCATTTCGCCGTGAAGGGCCTGCCCACCTTCGTCGTCCTCGAACTCAAGAGAAGCAAGCCGGCCGGCGATGGAGAAGGCAGCGCAGCCCGATCATTCCCGGCGGCCCGGGGCG
>CAZKQY010000038.1:0-3227 GCA_964555005.1 uncultured Syntrophotalea sp.
GACTCGCTCAGCAGCACGGACGGGTGCACTCTTTTATACGGTCTTGGCTTTAACCAGATGCAGGTATTTGATAAAGGTGGACTCGACGGTTTGGCCGATTTCCTCGACCACGTTGGCGGGAGCCGCCGAATCGAGAGACAGAATGACCATCGCTTCGCCCTGCTTTTCCTGGCGACCAAGGTTCATGGCCGCGATGTTGATATCGTGCTCGCCCATGACCTGGCCGATCTTGCCGATCCTGCCGGGACGGTCGAGATAAGTGATGAGCAGCATGTGTTCTTCGGGGACAAAATCGACCCGATAGTCGCGCAGCCGAACAATCCGCGGTTGACCTTCGAAATGGGTGCCGGTGATGGAGCGCCGCAGGTTGGGACCTTCGATGCAAATGGTTACTGAACTGGAGAAGCTGTTGGAATTGTTGTCCAGGACCTCTGCGACGGCCACACCCATGTCTTCGGCGATCAAGGCGGCGTTGACCATGTTGACGTCTTGCTCGACGTTCTTGTTAAGCAGCGCGGCCAAACCACAGACGGTCAGGGGGTTGCAGTCGCAGGAAGCAACTTTGCCCTGATAGGTGAAAGTGACCTTGTTGAGATTGGAGTCGGCCAACTGGGCGACGAATTCGGCCATGATGTTAACTAAGTTCAGGAACGGACGCATCTGGTCCATCTCGGCGCTGTCAAAGCGGGGGATGTTGGCGGCGTAGGTCAGGGGCTGCTCGTTGATGTAACGGACGATATCTTTGCACACATCGATGGATACGTTGATTTGGGCCTCTATGCTGGAGGCGGCCAGGTGGGGGATGGACAGCACTCGCTCATGGCCAATTAATTGCTTGATTTTGTCGGACTTGGGCGGTTCTTCGCTCCAGACGTCGATGCCGGCACTGGCCACTTTGCCGTTCTGCAGGGCTTCAAGCAGAGCCGGTTCATCGATCACGCCGCCGCGGGCGGTGTTGAAGATCGAAACGCCGTCCTTCATCAGTGCCAGCCGCTCGCTGTTGATCAGGTTGCGGGTGCCGTCGGTAAGGGGTACGTGGACGGTGATAATATCGGCGGTTTTGATCAGTTCGTCCAGGGATACCAGGCGTACGCCAAGATCTTCAGCACGTTGTTCAGAAATGTAGGGGTCGGCACCGATGACGTCGCAGCCGAAAGCTTTGAGTCGGGTAGCAACACCGCCGCCGATTTTGCTCAGGCCGATGACTCCGGCCACCTTGCCCTGCAGTTCGCTGGACTTGAAGGAGCCACGATCCCAGGAGCCCGACTTGAGACTGGCGTCGGCCTGAATCAATTTGCGGCAGCAGGTGAGAATCAGTGCCATGGTGTGTTCGATGACGCTGTTGACGTTGCCGAAGGGGGCGTTGCAGACGATGATGCCCCGTTCGCTGGCGGCTTTGACATCGACGTTGTCGAGGCCGACTCCGGCGCGGGCGACGACTTTGAGTTTTTTGCCTGCTTCGAGCAGTTCGCGGTCGGCTTTGGTGGCGCTGCGTATGATAATTCCTTCGTAGTCGCCGATGACCGAGAGCAACTCTTCGCGGCTCATGCCCAGTTTGACATCGAGCTCTGCCTTAGGTTCTTTTTCAAGGATCAGTAGACCCTCTTTGGCCAATTTTTCAGTTACCAGAATCTTCATTACAAACTCCTTTACACGTTCAAAAATAGAAATTCATGCGCGGAGGCGAGGCCGAAAAAAGCATTCTGTCAGATCGTGCCGGTGGCAGAATAGCAGTTTCAGCGACGGGGACCCAAGCCCCCGGCCCGGGCATGAAAAGATGAGGGGCGTAATCGGTTGAACATGGGCATCATATAAAAAACCGGTCGCTTTGGCTAGAAAATTTCTTCTTTTCGAAGTTATGATTTGTTATGGAAATTCACTTGCTGGTGAGAGGTGCATTTCGTTCCATTTTGGCAGGTCGGTTGTCATCAAAGCGAGCGTTCATCGGTCTGTGTTATGATGGCGGCCAGGGCTTCGGCGAGTTTCCGGTAACCGGCACCGTTTGGATGAATGGCGTCGCTTTTCAGTTCGCAGTGGCCAAGTATCTCTGCCAGCGTTTCAGTATCGCAGGGGATGCGGTATTCTTTGGCCAGTTGTTGGTAGAAGGGGGCCGCTTTCAGCCACAGGCCCGGTTGCGGTACGCCGACTAATATAATTTGAGCATCGGTACTTTGCACAGCTTCGATCATGCCTCGCAGGTTAGCGGTGGTCAGGTTGGAATCGCGACGGCGCAGCAGGTCGTTGCCGCCATGGCAGAGAATCACCAGGTCGGGCTGGTAGCGTTGCAGCAGGCTCGGCAGGCGTTTTAGACCTGTTGCGCTGAGTTCCCCGGGCTGGCCGGCGTTGATGCTCCGGTAACCGGTCAGGTTCTCCAGTACCGTCGGATAGTTAATCCCGTCGTTGGCGCCGTAACCTGAAGTCAGGCTGTCGCCAAAGGCCAGAATCACCGCGCCGGGCTCCAGTGGCGTCAGGCGTGGTGTCCGATCACGGCAGCCCGTAAGGGACAGTAATAGCAGTAGGCCGAGGAGGATAAACAGGGGGCGCTGAGAAAAGCTGCGATTCATGGAGGCTCCTGGTTTGTGGCGGCCGGCAGCCGCTCTTGTATAACTTTTGATGATATTCCCTCACCTGTCAAGGATTGGCTCTTTTCGTAAGGCCGATCTTTTGTCATAATCGGCCACTGGTTTATGAATTAATGCTGCACGGGCCCTTTGCCCTTTGTGCAGTGTCGAAAGGAAGTTTGACTATGGTATTGCTCAACCTGCGAGACATTCACCTTGCCTTTGGCGGTCCGCCGTTGCTTGGTGGAGTCAATTTACAGATCCGCCGCGGAGAACGTACCTGCCTGTTGGGCCGCAACGGTGCCGGTAAGTCGACTCTGCTTGGCTTGGTGGCCGGGGAACTGCAGCCCGATGTGGGTGCCGTCGAGCGGCGTCAGGGAACCACCGTGGCGAGGCTGCCCCAGGAAGTGCCGCCGGGGCTGAGCGGTACGGTGTTGGAAACGGTGCTGCCCGGTCTCGGTTCGGTGGGCGAGCAGATTGCCCGTTGTCAGCTCCTTTCCCGCTTGGCGGACGAGACCGATAGCGACGCCGGTGTCGCCGAGATGCTGGAGCTACAACAGTTGATCGAACAGTCTGGCGGCTGGCAACGTTTGCAGGGGGTGGAGCAGGTTTTGACTCGCCTCAAGCTTGATGCCGAAGCCGAGGTTGGCAACTTGTCGGGCGGAG
>CAZKQY010000039.1:0-5810 GCA_964555005.1 uncultured Syntrophotalea sp.
CAGGGGAGTGCTACCGAAAACGTTATCATACCGGCCCGGGTGGTGACCGCTGCCCTTAAGCTCGACCGGAACCGCATCTTCTTCCGACGTACCTTCACCGGTTCCTTCGCCGCTACCTCGGTATCGACCGTCTCTGAGGTCGAATTGCAAATACTCCCACCCTCCGCCGGACAGTTTTCCCTGGTGAGGATGTTGCTGGAGTTCAATAGCCTTCCGGGGCAGGACGGCAGCCGCCCCTCGTCGGGCGGGCGGATCACGGTTCCCCGCAACACTCGAGAGCTGGGGGCTGTTGCCACCCTGACCTACAATGGCGGCGGCACCTTGCGCGGGCAATGGAAAGTTGACGGCCAGATTCTCGGTTACGTTACCCGTTATCTGCCTGCGGGGCAGCGCCAGGTCGCCATTGAAAGTCCGGCCGCCCCGGCTTTACCCACCTATGCCACCGGTCTGCACCGGGTAGAGTTCGAGGTGCTGGAGCCGGTCACCGGTTTCGACGAACCGGTTATCTTTTACTATGTGCGCGAGGAGCCCCCCGGTCCTGCTCGCGGTTCCCTCAAGCTTTTGGAGCCCGGTGATCGGACCCATATACCTTTGGCCATCGAGGGGCTGCCCGAGTTTTCCTGGCAGCCGGTTAAGGAGGGGGTCGTCTATCACCTGCAGCTTTACGGACTGGAAGGCGGGATGACTCCGGAAGGGCTTTCCCTCACCGATTTTAAAGGTCGCAAGCCGCTGCTGGCGGCCATGACCCGGGAAACCTCCTATACCCTGAGTATTTTCGATTTCGACCGGATTGTGCCGAGCATGCCCTACGTGTGGCAGGTGCAGGCCTATGAGGGCCAGACCGGGATCGCCACCAGCCAATACCGCCTGATCTTTTTTACCCGGATGCCGTCCCGGCAAGACGGGGATCAGGGGAAGCCTTCGGTTCCCGGCAAGACGGTGGAACCCCAACCTTGATTATTCGGGAATAGCACCTGTGCCTCACGCAACGTTGCGTGAGGCCGGTTTTTTACAGAAAAAATGAACCGGGAGGGATGATGAAACAGCTCTCGTTATTTTTGACGGTATTGCTTTCGTTCGGTCTTGCTTTGATTTCGCCGTCGACTTTTGCCGCCCAGCAGCCGGTTCTCAAAACCAGGAACACGATCACACCAGTGCAGATCAAGCCCCTTCGGCCGCAGGTCACCACCACCGTGCCCGGCCAGGCGGTCTTTCCCGAGGTGCAGAGTGTGGCTCCGGCCGCGCTGACTCAGGGCCAGAGCACCACCCTGCTCATCACCGGGCGGAATCTTCACCAGGACATGCGGATCAGGCTCGGCGAGGGCATCACCACGGGCAATCCGACCTTGATCAATGATCGCACCGCCTCCCTTTCCGTCACCATCGCGCCGGATGCGGCTCCTGGTTCCCGTGTCGTTCAGGTGCAGTGTCGTGACCAATTGAAACCCAGCCGGGCGCGGATCACTGTCCTTACTGCTCCGGTTCAGGTCCTCGGCACGACCATCCCTTCCGGCTCCTCCGAAACGCCCGGCACGGTTATTTCTATCACCTCGGCAAAGGTCAGCGCCATTACCCCCAATTCCCTGCTCCGGGGGGAATCCTATGCGTTGACCCTGACCGGTTCTAACCTTCAAAATATCCGGGCGGTCAAATTTGGCTCCGGCATAACCGCCGGAGTAACGGATGCGGCATCGAACAAGCTTCAGATCGACCTGACTGTTGCCGTTACGGCTGTGCCCGGACCGCGTCAGGTTATTCTGGTTGATAATCGGGAACGATCCCATCTTGCCGCGGTCGGCGTTACGGTGACCGCGGCTGCGCCCGGTTCGAGCCTGCCGATCGTGCTTAAGGAACGTGATACCCAGCTGCAAATCAAGCCCATGGGTGTCCCTTCTTCAATGAGGGTCCAGGCGGTCCTGCCCAATCAATGGGTGTCCGGTAAATCCTATCGGATCGAAGTTGTCGGCAGTGGCTTTGGGGACGGTGTGAAAGCTGATTTTGGCAGCGGCATTGTTATCGAAGATTTTGCAGTCGCTTCCGCCGGCAAACTGACCATGACGGTGAAGGTTTCGGCCTCGGCGTCCCCGGGGTCGCGCTCTGTCAGATTGCGCAGCGCTTCCTCACTTCGCTGGAGCACATACCCCGCCAAGGCCTGGGTGGTGAACGCGTCGAAGAGGGGCATCAGTAAACCGATTCCCCAACTGCTTGAGCCGGCCCTGGCGGTTCCCATTCTCGGCCGCATCGAGTTGCTCACCCCCACTGATTACCTCAATCCGCCCCCTAACACATGGGCAGAACCTTTTACTGAACAAACTCTCTTTACCTGGCGCGAACAGAATCCCGGGTTGGCGGACTGGTACGAATTTCGCCTGGTGACTGAGGACGGCTTTATTGTCGACAAAAAACGCATCGATCCCGTCAAGGTTCCGTTTGCCGGTCAGCTGATCAACTGTCTCGACAGTTCCCTGCGGATGGACACTGCGTATTTTCTCGATCTGCTGACCAGTGATCGCATCACACATGGAACGGAGCAAGGGGCCCATACCGTTGTGCATGGCATGGGCAACCAGATTTTCCACTGGGAGGTGGCCGGATACAAGACTTTCATCACAACAAAAACGGTTGCAAAACAAGGAAGCAGCCAATCGGGTTTCAGCCAGACGAAAAAAATCCTTGAAAGCAAAGATGTTTTGGTTGAAATCTCGGATCGCCGGGCACTTTGCTTCCCCAGCAAACCGACTGGACTGGCCTGTACCGGTTCGATATCTAACATGTACAATCAATCGTCCATTCAGATATCCAATACCGACAAAGGAAATCGAGCCGCCAATTATCCCGAAGACCAGTGGGAGCTCACCGGTCAGGTCGATATAGGCTCCGCTCCTTATGCCGTTCATCTTGGCGCAAAGATCAAAGGATCAGGGGATGTCGCCGTCTTTTTGCCGAACCTTTTCCTGGACTGGGGGGACGGCAGCGGAGCGATTCCCCTGGAAATCGATCTCAGCCAGCCTACCGGTCTGAGCTATCTGCCTCTTGGCAGGGCCTACCAACACCGCTACCAGCGCGGCGGCAATTATACGGTGCGTATTTTCATGCTGCCCGAGGAGGAAATTCAGCAGGGGCCGCCCGATGCCTTGGCGTCGGTGTACGATGCCGTTTCCGGCAGCGCCCAGGCGTCGGCGGGCGCCGTGGTTGCGGTCTCCTCCGGCTATGAACCTTACTACCAGATTCTCAAGGGGATTCAGGCAGCTTCCGGGCCTGGTCACACATTTTCGGAGCAGGGAGACCGATCATATCAGTTCCAGGAGAGTCCCCTTTATGCCCAGGCCGGCCACGCTCACCTTATTTATTGCGAAACTAAAAAGATTGCTGTCCGTGAGGACCTCGTAGCACAGGGTCCGCTGCATCTCGAATCCATCGCCATTACCGGTCATAATGGTTCAGGGTCGGCAACCTCTCTCCAGTTGTTACCGGTAAAACATGGGACCATACCGTTGCCGAATAATAATAAAACTATTCCGCAAAGGTCCTCGAAAAACCCGACAAGCACACCCTCGTCGGGCAGTAATTTCGGACTAGATTCTAATCTGGCCATAAGTTCGTCCCCCGCAGGCTCTTCCGGATTGGTTCAGATAGCACCGGGTTTGAGCGCCGCTGCTCAGGCTGCCTTGAATGGTCTCTTTGACGCGGAAGTCAGCGCTTGTGACGTCCTTCAGGGCAATGCCGGGCTGGTTTACTACGGAGAAGGCCGGGCAAAAATTACCTGGAACCTTTATCGTGGGAACAACCGTATGGTTATCGGTTCCTCTGAAGAGGCCCTGGCTTCGCCACTGCGTACCGAAAGTGGCATCATGCTGACCGAAAGCACCCAGAACACGCCGACCCCTGAATCTTACACCACCGCGTCTTTGACTTCACCGGTGGTGGAGATGAATGAGGGTATGATCAATAAGGCTTACTCTCTGGTGGTGGAGGCGGAAGTCCTTCCCCAGACCAACCGGTTGAGTCAGGATGCTGTTTTCCAGATGATCGATAGGGCTCAAGTTACGTCTTTTTCTTCGGGAGGTTCAGGCTTTGCCCAAAATCCTTTTTCCTGGCTGGTTTCCGAGGCCCACGCGGCACTGCCGGGAGGCGCAGGCAATCTGCATCTGAACAACTTTCAAAAAAGCGGGGTCAAGTTGAGCATTCTTGCCCCCACTAAGGAGGGTATTTCCGGCAGGCCGGTCATGGCAAACCTCAATCAATTTGCCCAAGCCAGACAATATCCGGGGCTTGAAGTGAAAAAAGAAAAGCCTTTTTATGTTAAATCCGAAGGTTTTGATTACCGGGTCAAGGCGAGCGACCCCGAACAGCCCTGCAAATTGGTCTTTCCAACATCGACGGGAGATAACTTTGAAATCCGCAATCTCGATGTTAAGAAAACAGCAGGAAAATTTAAGGGAAACGGTGTTCTCGACCTGAATCTTTACACCGGACAAGGCGGAACTGCCGCGCGCTTTATTCTGCCTCTTACAATTAACGGCTGGAGCGTCGCCGCCGACGGTCTTACCGTGACTGCGGGGAGCATCAACCACACCTTCGACTATGTTTTTAACGATGCCGGTATGCGTATCCAGCTGCAAAAGCTCGCCGCTCAGGCCGGGCAAACGCCCATGAATCTGACCCTCGGCGCGAAACCGGCGGACACCGATCTGCATCTGACGGGTTCCACCCAGCCACCGGAATGGACGGCTACCGCTCCTCTCTCTGAGGCGGGCGACTGGTATTTTCAGGAAAACAGCAGTATTGAAGTAGAAATTGGTAACAGCGGTTTTTCTGTCAAGCCGCAACAGATCATCCTTGACCTTAGTGCTGAAGAGGGGATGGACACCAATCCCGGAGGGGCCGGCAAGGAATGGGCGGGACTCCATTTCGGCAACGAGGCTCTGCTTATCCCCAACCTTTTTGAATTCCAGGTGCCCGAGGCCAACAAGGGCCGGGTCAGTAACTGGGGGGTGGAAGGGACCAAATTGGTGGGAAAAACAGAAATTAGCGCTCCCTTCTCCACCCAATACAAGGACGGCACCATCGGTTTCTCCTCCATCACTGTCGATACCGGCAAGAGCACCCTGGCCGTTTATCGGGGCATGGATGTGCATGTCCCTTGGCTCGACACCCACCTTACGGGGGATATCTGCCTTATCTCTGGTGTTCCGGGCCAGGAAGCCTATTTCGATTTTACGGACGTCACACAGAACGAAATCGTCATGGAATACCGGGGCATCACCATGGCCGTCCGCAACCTGCTGTTCGGCAACTTTCAGCAGACCGGCTGGGGGGCTCGGAGCGAAAGCACCAGCTTCCGGTTCGAGGCCGAAAAAGTCGTCTTTGCCGACAATGTGGTCGTTCCCGGCATCATCTATTCTATGGACGGTTGGCCTTATTTTGAAAACGGCACCAGCATCGAGATCCCCCTGGGCGGCAAGTCGACCCTGGGGCAGACTCCCGTGGATTTGACTTCGGTGCGCATTGGCTTTTACCAGAGCGGGCCAGCGGTGTTCAGTTTTGACTTCGCCACCACCTTTTCCATCTCTGAGGTTCTTTCCTCGGTCGCCGTGCCGGTGTCCTACGGGCTTACGCGGGATGGGTATAATTACGGGGCGGACGGGCCGAGAGTCAGCCCCTTCGACCTGGAGGTTGCTTTTCCGGCGGGACAACCCCGGGTGGCGGCAAAGATCCACATCGAATATACCGGTGAAGGACTTAGCTCCAACACCGCTGTCAACTCGCCGGCAGGCTGGTGGCCTTTTAGCGTAGCTGAAGCCCATGCG
>CAZKQY010000040.1:0-6066 GCA_964555005.1 uncultured Syntrophotalea sp.
GACAATTACGAAAGGAACCTCGATGGCCCGCAGCAAACGGGCGATATGTTGCCCCACCCTGCCGCCACCGGCAATAACAATGTGGCCGGACAGCCCTTCCTTCGGCAGATTCAGTGATTCGAGGGGCTCCTGGGAACTGAACCGCCGACGCAAATTGTAGATAGGCGCAGTAAGCCCCGAGACGACGGGGGTGACGGCCATGCTGATAATGGCGGCGGCAATAACGAAGGAATGGGCATCGGCATCGAACACCCCCGAAGCATAAGCGACCTGACCGAGGACGAAGGAGAATTCACCGATCTGGAACATGCCGAGGCCGACGGCCAGGGGCACTACGTTGCCGTAGCCGAAAGCCTTGGTCAGCAGGGCCATGAGAGTTCCCTTGCCGAGGCCCACCAGCAGCACAAAAAGTGCCACCTCCTGCCAATATTGAACGAGAAAAGCGGGATTCAACAGCATGCCGACGGAGGTAAAGAACAATAAGCCGAAGAGGTCCCGCAAGGGGATGATGTCGCTGAGGGCCTGGTGGCCGTATTCGGATTCGCTTATAACCAGACCGGCGGCAAAAGCGCCGAAGGCGAAGGACAAACCCACCAGATAGGTAGCGTAGCCGATGCCCAGGCCGATGGCGGTAATGGTTAAGAGAAAGAGTTCGCGGGAATGCCAGCCGGCGACGATGGCCAGCAGGCGGGGCAGCAGTTTGGTGCCGACCAGCACCATCAAACCCAGAAACACCGCGGATTTGACTAGGGCCAGCCCCAGAGCGGGCAGACCGCTGGCAGGGTCGCTGAGCTTGGGCAGCAGGATCAGCAGGGGCACAACGGCCAGATCCTGCACCAGAAGGATGCCGATCATCACCCGGCTCGACAGGGTACCGAGTCGGCCCTGGCCCATCAATGTCTTGAGGATGACCATGGTACTGGACAGGGAACAGAGCCCGCCCAGCCACAAGGAGGGGATTGGCTCCCAGCCAAGCCATTTGCCCAGCAGATAGCCGTAGCCGATAGTCAGCAGAATCTGTATCGGGGCCCCGATCAGGGCGATGGCGCGTACCGGTTTCAGCTCCCGCAGGGAGAATTCCAGCCCCAGGGCGAACAACAGCAGAGCCACGCCAATCTCCGCCAGACGCTCGATTTGATGGATATCGGATATGGTTACCCCGCCGGTATAGGGGCCGATCAGCACCCCGGCGAGGATGTAACCGAGAATCAGCGGTTGCTTCAGGCGCTGAGCCACCAGGCCGCCGAGCAGGGCGGCAACGACAATAATGACGATATCCGATGCAATTCCCATAAATAGTCGATCCTCCCGGGGTCAACAATCCTACCTTCTTTAAACCGGGTCGTCAAACTAATTGGGGTGGGTCTATGGTGGATACCAGGCGCTCAAGGATGGTGGGTGCATCTATGATCGAACCTGGATAAGGGGTTGACTTATCAGGAGAATATCGCAAATTTGAGCCCGATATTCCGCTTCGGGCCGCCACTTGGACCCTGAAATGAAATGCAGGGAGGGTAGGCAGGTGTCGAGAGCCAATTGCCCTTTCCTGCCAACACAAGCATGGCAGCAAAGGTTCGTCTAATTCGTTGAGATTGCGCAGTATTAAAAATAGGTCCATCAATCACTGGAGGTTTCGCTCATGCCGACTGCCCGACCATTCACCGACCCACCCTCCAGCTGCGAACGGGCCGCTCCCGAGCTACTTCAATGCCAGCAACGAAACGATCGGGAGGAGATCAATTCCCTGATCCTGGCGGCGGCCGAATCCCAGCAGCTGCAAATTCGTCCGGCCCCCTTGCGCCCGGCACGCGGCTCGGTTCAGGCGCTCATATAGAGATCGGCGGCAATGGCCAGCGCGGAAAGGATAAAGATGAGCAGGTAGTTGAGTCCTTCCTTGCTGTGGTCGATGGAGGAGAGGATATAGCTGACCGCCCTCTGATCTTCTGCTCCGAGACTGTTTTGGTTGACTTTGGCGATCAGGTCCATGCTGCGAATGGCGTTTTTGCGCTTGCGGGTAATGCGATAGCGGTGCAGAAAAAACCCGCAATAACCCACAACCCCTGCGTACCAGATGGGACGGAACAGCGGCGGATAGAGGGCGTCGGCGATGAGCAGTACACGGAAGCAGATGGAAGAAAACAGGCCGAGAGCAAAAATGGCGTTGATGACGGACGCGGGTAATTCCTTAGGAGCATTCATTGTGGAGGTCGTTGCCGAAGTTGAGGCGGCCGGTACGGTTTGCCGCAAAAGTCTGAAAAAGCACTACTGTAAACGGCAAATTTTATGGCTGCCGGGTTATGGTTGCGCCAGCTGCTGGCGGAAGAAGTCACCTACTTGCTGACGGAGAGCATCGCGGGTTTTTCGAAATCCGGTTACGATCTCTTCCTCGCTGCCTTTGGCTTGGCCCGGATCGGTAAAGCTCATGGAGTGCCGCTTGACTCCGCCGAAATAGAGGGGGCAGCTTTTATCCGCCTCGGCGCAGAGGGTGATGACGTAATCGAAGAGTTCCCGCTCATAATGGCTGAGGCAGTAGGAGCCTTTCCGGTCCAGGTCGATGCCGAGTTCGGCCATGACAGCGATGGCATGGGGATGAAGGCTCTGCGTCGTCACTCCGGCAGAAACGGCCTCCAGGCGGTCGCCAAAGTCGAAATTAACCATGGCTGCAGCCATGGGGCTGAGGCAGGAGCTGTCGGTGCAGAGAAACAGAGCGCGCTTTTTCATGCGGACCTCCGCTTTTTGCTGTTGGTGAGCGCGGTTGATACTTTCGTAAAGGGCGATCTGTTCCGCCTGGGAAAGTTTACGCTGACAGGGTTTTGATTCGCGCAGACAGACGGAACAGCGAGTGTCAGTGCACCACAGGCATTGCCGACAGTCGGGGCAAGGATGTTTTTTGGGCATTGCCTCCTCCCAGGAGGGTGTCGGTTCATGGTAAGTCCGGCAGCCTCCTCCCGGTATTGTAGGCAGGCACCAATGGTTATGCAAGAAATTTCCAGCGGCTGCGCAGAGACCAGGCCTCGCACAGCTCGCAGGATAGAAGCAGAAAGACCGCCAGGGCAATGCCGGGAATGGTTAGTGACTTAAGCATCAGAAGCACCCAGCAGAGGCAGAGATATGCGACCTTGCAGAGGGTGGCCCAACTTAGAAAGGAGGTGCGGTGGTTGGCTGAATAAGCGCCACGATAGAGATAGATGAGTCCTGAGAAAGCAGGATAGAGGGCGCAGACAGCCAGGGGCAGAGCGAGGTAGTGACGCAGGTCAAAAGTCAGGCCCATTGCCTTGCCCAGTACCATCTCATTGAGAGGGTAGGCGATGGCCAGGGTGATCAGCCCCATGCCCAAAGCGACTCGCCGATAGAATGTTGTCAAGATCCGGCTGTCACCGCGGCCCTTGACCAGGGTCAGGTAGGCCTGTTGCAGATTTCGCATCGGCCCGGCTAGCAAAAAGATAAAGCCGCGAATTATGCCAAAAGCAGCCAGGGCTGGAGTGCTGTCGGGCAGGCGGCTGATGATGGCGCTAATCAGCAGAGGCACGGTCTGTTGCATGGCCGATGAAAAGGACAGGGGCAAGGCGTAGCGAAAGATGGCTCCCAGACTTTTCTCTGGCTCCGTCGCGCAGGGAGTGTAGGCTTTCCAGGCAAACCAGGCCATGACGATCGTTTCCACTGCGATGCAGCCCAGCAGGCCAAAAGCGCCGACGGCCGCCCCGCTGAACCAGTGGCGGCCCAGCAGCAGGAAGCCGATAAGCGACAGAATCCGAATTAAGGTGGCCAGAGAAACCAGGCCGGTTCGTCGGGCGCGAATCACAATCCCCTGACAGAGGCCGCGAACGCCGGTAAAAAAAGGCAGAAAGGTCAAGATGGCCAGCACCGAGCGGGCTTCATCGGAAATAGCCGGACTGACGCCGATCAACTCTTCAAAGACCAGTTTGCCGAGGGGGGTATAGGCAACCAGGGCCAGCAGCAGCGAAACGTAAAGGGCCACGACCACAACGTAGAGCCCGACCCCGAACAGGGAACGCCGCCCCCGTATCAGGGCGATGGCAATGGTGTGGTTCTGGTACGCCGGGGAGGCGAGGCACAGGTGCAGGACGATGGCGATGGAAAAACCGGCCAGGGTGAGGACTGGCTGAGCGAGGCGTGCCAGTGCGCCATTGATCAGGGAATGGGAGAGGCTCATCAGCTGCACGTTGAGCAGCAGCGGAAAGAAAAAGCAGGCGATCTCCCGCTGGGAGAGGCAATGGTCAGAATTTACCAAGGGTTATCCGCAGGGAACAAGCGCAGCAAATCGGCGGTTGTCTCGGCGAGATAGTCGTATGTTAAACCATCGTCGTTACCGTAACCGAAGGCGCAGAAACAGGTTTTTACGCCGGCAGCCTGTCCGGCCCGCAGATCGGTATGGTGGTCACCGATCATCACTGCGGCTTCCGGGGTACTCTCGAGTTCACGCAGTGCCTGCAACACCGGTTGCGGGTCGGGTTTTTTTAGCCGTTTTTCGTTGCCGGCGATGATGGTACAAAAAAAGGCATCCAAACCGAGTTCGCAGAGGAGGGCCAGGGCGAGGTCGTAGGGTTTGTTGGTTACTACCGCCATTTTTTCACCCTGATGCTGCAGGAGAAAGCTTTCGATGCCGGGCATGATCCGGGTTTCATCCAGCAGGTGGGTTCGATAAAGGTCCAAAAAACGTTGCACCCGTTGTGCAGAAAAAGCCTCTTCCGGCAATGTTCTGCGAATCAGCATGTTGGCACCGTCCCCGATCTGTTGGGCAATTGTTCCGCGCGGTAGCGGGGGCAGGGACAGTTCGCTGCGCAACAGATTGACAGCGGTCGCCAGATCGGGCAGGGAATCGATCAGTGTGCCATCGAGGTCAAACAGAAATGTATCGGTCTTCATAGCGCCCTCCTATGTTTGTAATTATCCTTTGAACCAAGAGCTAAGCCAGGTTAAAGCACCGGTCTCTTCTATCTTGTAATAAAGAATAACCGCTACGGCAAGGGGCGCCAGATAGCGAATTAAAAAATGCCAGACCGGATACACCCAGTCGGCACCGCCGGCAAGGAGTTCTTCCTTCTCTTCGGTGCCCTTCCAGAACCAACCGACATAGACGGCGATGAGCAGGCCGCTGATGGGCAGCAGGTAGTTGGAGGCGATAAGGTCGACGGAGTCAAAGAAGTTGCGCTCACCGATCAGTTGCCAGCCGGAAAGGGAATTGTAGGAAAGGGCGGTGGGAACACCGACCACAAAGGCCAGGCCCGCCAGAAAACTGGTGGCTTTTTTGCGGCCCCAGCCTCGCTCGTCGATCAAGTAGGCCACCTGGGCTTCGAGCAGGGAAATGGCGCTGGTCAGAGCGGCAAAGGCCAGCAGCAAAAAAAACAGGATGGACAGCAGGTAGCCGCCGGGCAGCTGAGAAAAAACCACCGGAATGGTTTTGAAAATCAGGCCTGGTCCTGCGGCCGGTTCCAGGCCGACGGCAAAGACGATTGGGAAAATCGCCAGGCCGGCCATCAGGGCGATGCCTGTGTCGAGGAGGGCCACTCGCAGGCTGGCTGTAAACAGATTTTCCTGTCGGCTCAGATAGGAGCCGTAGGTGATCATGGCTGCCATGCCCAGAGAGAGGGTAAAGAAGGCATGTCCCAGCGCCTCTAAAACGGAACCGGGGGTCAGCTTTGCAAAATCGGGGCGAAACATGAAGGCCAGGCCGGCGCGAGCTCCTTCGCTGAGCATACCGTTAATAAACAGCAGCAACAGCAGGACTAAAAGCAGGGGCATGAGGATCTTGCTCCAGCGCTCGATGCCTTTTTGCACTCCGCCAATGACGATCCCCAGACATAAGACGATGAACAACAGGTGCCAGGCGATTTGCCGTGGTCCGTCTGCAATCAGGCCGCTGAACAGCCCTTCGACCACCTCTGGGGATTGGCCGCTGAAACTGCCGGCCAGGGCCCGATAAACATAATCGAGGGTCCAGCCTGCAACCACCGAATAGTAGGAAAGGATGATGAAGGCCGCACCGACACTGACCCAACCGGCACTCAGCCAGAGGGATCGTCGGCCTTCCAGTTTGATGAAGGC
>CAZKQY010000041.1:0-1720 GCA_964555005.1 uncultured Syntrophotalea sp.
AAATCCGCACTCAACCAGTTCTCTATTATTTTTGAAGACAGAATGCCGTTATATTGATGACTAAATCAAAACCATTTACACAAAATACTTTACAGGCCCTGTTTTTCTGATCGGAACCTTTTTTATAACCGTTTTCTTTCTTTTACGGTAAGCCGAAAACCTTCAACATCAGCGGGCTGTCAAAAATCAGGCTGCTCCTGACAGATGTCGTCTGCATGATTTTTTTACGGCATCTTTTCAAATTCATCCTTGTCGGCACCACAGACGGGACAGACCCAGTCCTCGGGCAGATCCTCAAAAGGAACACCCGGATCAATTCCACCCTCCTTGTCGCCTTCTGCGGGGTCATACACGTACCCACAAAGAATACAACGCCACTTATCCATAATTACTCCTCTTTTTTATACGCGGTTAATTCCCGGCCATAATCGCTGCGATGTCCTCGTCAACATCGCCGATGGGCTTGATGTCAAATTTTTCCACCAATACGTTTAGCACATTGGGGGAGAGAAAGGCTGGAAGCGTGGGGCCCAGACGAATTCCCTTGACGCCCAGAAACAGCAGGGCAAGCAATACAGCCACAGCCTTTTGTTCGTACCAGGCGATATCGTAGGATATTGGAAGCTCGTTGATGTCGTTCAAACCGAAGGCTTCCTTGAGCTTTAACGCAATAACGACCAAAGAGTAAGAATCGTTGCACTGGCCGGCATCCAGAACACGGGGAATTCCGCCGATGTCCCCCAAATTCAGTTTGTTGTAGCGGTATTTGGCGCATCCCGCGGTCAGGATTACCGTGTCTTTAGGAAGGTTTTCGGCCACTTCGGTGAAATAGCTGCGGGTCTTCTGGCGTCCGTCGCAGCCGGCCATGACCACAAAGCGCTTGATGGCTCCCGATTTGACCGCCTCGATCACCTTGTCGGCCAGAGCCAGAACCTGATGATGCGCGAAACCACCCACAATTTTACCGGTCTCAATCTCCTGAGGAGGGGCGCATCTTTTTGCCAGTTCCACAACCGGGGAAAAATCCTTTGTGCTGCCCGCCGGTCGGTTCGGAATGTGCTTGGCACCGGGATAACTGACCACGCCGGTGGTAAAAAGCCGGTCCAGATAGGTATTCTCCTTTTTTATCGGAGTCAGACAGTTGGTGGTAAGAACAATAGGCCCATTGAAGGATTCGAACTCTTTGTTCTGTTGCCACCACGACCCGCCGTAATTGCCCACAAAATGGCCGTATTTCTTGAAAGCCGGGTAGCAGTTGGCCGGTAGCATTTCACCATGGGTGTAAACATCCACGCCCGTTCCTTCTGTCTGTTTGAGCAATTCCTCCATGTCTTTCAGATCGTGACCGGAAATCAGGATGCCGGGTTTTTCCCCTACCCCGATGTTCACCTCCGTAATTTCAGGATTGCCATAGGCTTTGGTGTTGGCTTTGTCCAGCAGAGCCATGGTGTTGACGGCGGTTTCTCCGGCTTTCATGACCATGCCGATCATTTCTTCCGTCGAAAGATCCTTGGTAGTGGATGCCAGGGCTTCCATAACAAAGCTATAGATTTCGTCTTTTTCATGGCCGAGAATCGCGGCATGATCGGCATAGGCGGCGATTCCGCGCAGACCGAAAATGACGGTGTGCATGAGGGAGCGGATATCCGGGTCCAAATCAATGTCGGACTCGAAACCATGCTCCTTTCCCTGGCCGATCAGCCCATCCATGTCCGCCGCC
>CAZKQY010000042.1:0-2138 GCA_964555005.1 uncultured Syntrophotalea sp.
TAATATTCAATTATTTCGAGATGTTACATCGTTTGCAGGTTTTTGCAAACCCATCAATCGTTGAAGGTAAAAGGTTTGTTGATGAGAAGCAAAATCCGCCGACAAGTACTGCCCAGTCAGGCGCCGCCGGCTAAACCTGTCTCCAATCTCCGCAAAGCACTCGGTCCCGGGCTGCTAATGGCCTGCGCGGCCATCGGCGGTTCCCATCTTGTCTGGTCGACCCGGGCCGGGGCGTATTTCGGCTGGAGTCTGCTGGGTCTTGTCCTGTTGGCAAATCTGCTTAAATTCCCCTTTTTTCTCTACGGTCAGCGCTATTCAGCCGCCACGGGCGAAAGTCTGCTCGCCGGCTACCACCGGCACGGGGCGGTCTTTGTCTGGATCTTTCTGCTGATCAATATTTTTACCGGTACCATCAATATCGCCGGGGTGGCCATGCTCAGCGGTGCCCTTTTCGCAGGTTACGGGTTCCTTGGGTGGTCCGTTCCCTATATCACCGTGGGTTTGATAGCGGTTTGCGCCCTGCTGCTGCTTCTGGGGCACTATAAGCTGCTCGATACGATGGCTAAAGGCATCATCGTGCTGCTCGGGCTGGGCACATTGGTGGCGGTAGCCTTGGCTGTTTCCGGCAGCCGGGCCGGAATGGCGGCGGATTTTGTCGCGCCCAGCCCCTGGACCTGGGTCTCTTTTGCCTTTTTAATCAGCTTGCTTGGCTGGATGCCGGCACCGGTCGATCTGTCGGCCTGGTCCTCCTTGTGGATGTTCAGTCGCGAAGAACAGACCGGCCATTTCGCGACGGTCAAAGAGTCTACCATCGATTTTTATCTTGGCTACCTTTCGGCAGTGATTCTTGCGGTGTTGTTCCTCGCTCTGGGTGCCCTGGTGATGTTTGGCTCGGGAGAGCCTCTTTCGGACAGTGGAATCGGCTTCTCCCGGCAATTGGTTAACCTCTATACCGCCACTATCGGCGACTGGTCCCGGCCATTGATTTTGACCGCTGCCTTTGTTACCATGTTCAGCACCACGATCACCGTTATAGACGGTTATCCCCGATCACTGGCGGCCTGCTGCACCCTCCTCGGCAATCTCTCCGCCCGTCGGTTTCGTCAGATTCATCAGGGCTGGATCCTGATTTCGGCTCTGGCGGCGAGCTTGGTGGTGCTCCTGTTTGTGCAGAATCTACTGCAGTTGCTTACCTTCGCTGCCGTGGTTTCCTTTGTCACTTCGCCGATTCTCGCGGCCATCAACTACAAGGTCATGAAAGGTGCCAACGTACCGGAAGAATATCGGCCCGGCCCACTGTTAAAGACGCTCAGCTGGTCGGGACTAAGTTTTTTTGTGCTGATGACCCTCGGCTATATCTACGTTACTTTTTTTCACGGTTGAACGGTAAATTCTTTATTCCTTTTCTGCCTTCTCGAATCGAATAATTCCGTTTGTTTAGCTTGTCCTGCTGACCTTCTTCACCGTGCCGGGAAAAGTCTTTTCATCACCCAGCTATTCGAATAAAATTGGGGACGCTCTAATGGAAATGTATTTTAAAAGATGGTGCTGGCGGCGGGTGCGGTGATAAGGGGTCAGATACTTTTTTAATAACTCCCTGTCAAGCCTCTTCGTTTCTTTATGATCGAACAGCGATTAAACGACTGCCCCCGGTTGCATCAAAAGGCTCGTTGTACGTCTGTACCGCCCAGATAATGCGAACTAACTTGGCCATGCAGAATTTCATGTTGATCAAGTGTTCCGGGGAGACGGTGGACGACTGCCCCATTTTCTTTCGAAAGAGAAAAAAGGACTTGTTTATCTCTTTCAGATGTGGTTATTGAAGTATATGATTTTCTATATAGAAGAGGGTTGTCGGATGTTCGGTGAAATAGCAAGGTGCTATCGCCGGAGGTTCGGTCTGTTTGCCAGGTTGGCGGCCGCCCCCATCTTCGTCCCTGCTGGTGGCTTAAAACGCTGACTGCATCTTGGACTGAAAGGCGGCCGCCTGGGTTTTTTTACGAGGAGAGATAAATCGATGAATAATGAAAATATGGCAAAAGTCGCCGCGTTTTTGTTCAGGACAGAAAAGAGGAACTGTGCCGAGGCTGTTGTCGGAGCCTGGCAGAAGGTGTCTGGAAAGGAGCTTGCAGTGACGG
>CAZKQY010000043.1:0-7165 GCA_964555005.1 uncultured Syntrophotalea sp.
TGATAAGCACGCATCACCGGTGTAAAGATCATCGGCCGCACCTTTTCGATATCAGGCACCCCGCTTTCCGACAGCACCGCCGGATCGGCCTTGACGTCGACGATCTCACCGATGAACTGGGTGTGGCCGCCAATCTCCACCGTCTGCTGCAGGCGGCATTCGATGATCAGTGGAAATTCCTCCACGTAAGGGGCGTCAATCAATTCGCTTTTAACCGCGGTCAGCCCGGCGGCGACGAACTTGTCGCCGTCCCGGCCCGAAACGATACCGCAAAAGTCGGCCTGACGGGCAAAGGCCTCGGTGGCAATATTCACGGTAAAAGCGCCACGCTGCAGAATACTGGCGTGGCTGTGGGTTGCCGGCCGCAGGGAGATGGCAACGCAGGGCGGCTTGGAACAGCAGATGCTGCCCCAGGCAATAGTAGCCAGATTCGGCTGGCCGGCCTGATCATAGGAACCAACCAACCACACGGGGGAAGGCTGGGCAAGGGTCTTAATGCCGAGGGATACTTTTTTCATAGATTCGCTCCTTGTTAGGGTTTTTGGCCAGCGGCCTGCTGCGCCATAAGCTGATCGAGGGGCAGACCGCCGACGCCGATATTTTCCAGGGGCTTCTCGTCAATGAAGACCACAAACTTGGCCGCCGCAATGCCGGTAGCTTCGGCGGCCGCAGCAGTGAGGCGGGCGATAAGCTGCTCCTTAACCTTGGTCGACTGTGGGGAAATGGCGAGAGTGATGACCGGCATGATGAACCTCCTTGGTAATGTCTTACATGGTGAATATTATTGCTTTCGCAAAAACGTACATTAGCACCGCTCGGCCAATAACACCGCCCGCAGCGGTGCCGGATGACCTTCGGTGGTTTTGCGCGGATCATCCGGATCGAGAAAAGCATCCAGCGATTCGCTCTTGATCCACTCGGTTTGCCGCTGTTCCTTAGAACTGGTCCAGGTCTGGTCAATACAGCGGATATTATCGAAACCGGCCCGCTGCAACCATCCCTGCAGGCAGCTGACAGTGGGCAGAAAAAACACGTTATGCATCTTAGCGTAGCGCTTGGGCGGACAGAAGGCCCATTCCCCTTCGCCTTCAACGATCAGGGTTTCCAGCACCAGCTCGCCGCCCGGCCGCAGCAGTCCGGCGAGTTGTTTAAGGGCGTCGATGGGCGCTCGCTGGTGGGACAGCACACCCATGTGAAAGACGCTATCGAAACAGCCGCTCATGGCTGGTAACTCTTCGAGTTTAAGAGGCCAGCAATGCACGTTGGGCGCGCCGATCAGACGCTGCAACAGCAGATACTGGCAGTAGAAAGGGGCATAGGGCTCCAGACCGAGAGCCAGACGCGGCCGGCTGGCGGCCATGCGCAACAGGTAATAGCCACAACTGCTGCCGACATCGAGAATTCGCCGCCCGGCCAGGGAAGCGACCTGGTCCTTGATCCGATTCCACTTCAGATCCGAGCGCCATTCGCTGTCGACCTCAATGCCGAAGATACTAAAAGGTCCCTTGCGCCAATGGCGAAATTCCATGAGAAGGTTCCGCAACTCTTCTGTTTGCTGCGGTTCGAGATCCGACCCGTCACCGATGCGAATCGTATCAGCATCCAGATCCATTTCGACCTCGGCCAGCTGCGGCAACCGATCCAGCAGCGGCAGCAGGCGCCGAGCGTTACCATCGACCTGAGTAATAAACCGCTGCTTTTCAGCCAGCAGCACCTCCAGTTCCTGTCGCCAGGCACCCCAGCCAAGGGCCTCAAGTTCCTTCAGCAAAACCATCAAACAAGCTCCTTGCAAGCCAGAAAAGAAGCGAAATTGAACCATTTGAACCACAGATCAAGCTGATGAAAACCGGCCTGTTGCAAACGTCGCTGGTGGGCTTCGATCGTCTCCGGAATGAGGACGTCTTCCAGGGCCTCGCGCTTCTGGCTGATCTCCAGCTCGGAATAGCCCCGTTCCCCCTTGTAGCGATAATAAAACTTTTGCTGCAGGGCATCCAACGCCGGATCGGAGTGCACCACTTTTTCCGTCAGCAACAGCACGCCGCCGGGACGCAACGCCCGATAGATCCGCTCGATCAGCGCATCCCGGGCAGCCAGCGGCAAAAACTGCAGGGTCAGAGTAATAACCACTACCGAAGCATCGACCATTTGTTGCTCGCAGATATCCCCGCAGATCAGTTCAATAGCCCCTTGCCAAGGGCCTTCGGCAAGCCGCCGCCGATAGAGATCAAGCATCGGCTGCGAACTATCCACCGCCAGCAGATGAAATTCCTCTCCATCCATCTCCGCACCGAACCGCACGCCAAAGTTGCCGTTGGAACAGCCAAGATCGTAGATACGACTGCCCGAGCGATAAAAGTAAGCCGCCAATTGTGCCAATCGGTCGATCAGCTCCCGGTAGCCAGGTACCGAACGGGCAATCATATCATCGAACACTACGGCCACCTGTTCGTTGAATTCAAAGGGAGTCGGTCCCTGTGGGCCGTTGTAGATATCGTCTTTGGCCATTCTTCATGCCTCGCTGCTGATGGAATCCTTAACCTGCGGTCAACCGCAAGGGATTATAACAGAAGTCAGCCGCAACAGCAGTGCTTTTGCCATGAAAAGTCCTTTAACATTCGCGACCCTGTGATAGAATTCATCGGTAGCAAAATCGTTTAACCCATCACTATTCGACAAGGAGGCCATCATGCAACGTTCTATCCTTTTCCTTCTGTTTAGCAGCCTGCTGATCCTGTTACTGACCGGACCGGTGCTGGCCCGTGGCGGCAATGGCCAAGGCGGCGGCAACCACGGTGGCCAAAGCTGGGATAACCCCAACAGCAACCGCCAGTCAGCCGAAGACGCCACCCGCGGCATGGAACGAGCAGCTGAACAGCGCTCGGAACAGGCCACCGAACACGCCCAGGGCGATATGCATCGTGACATGGACCGGGATATGGACCGGGATATGGACCAAGATCGCGAGCACATGAAAAACCAGGATCATGAAGGGCGCATGGACAATGATGGCAAGGCAAAGATGAAGGACAAGAGCAAGAAAAAGGGCGATAAAGCCGACAAAGATAAGGAGATGAAAAAGCAGGGCGATGACCTGGGAGAAAAAACGCAGAAGAAAAAACGCTGGTACTGGCCTTTTGGTGATGCCGAATAGGCAGATGTAACAAATAAACGATGTAAAAGGGGAGTGCCAATTGGCGCTCCCTCTTTTTTTGCTCCAATGGCCACATTGGAAACTGAGATTAACATTTGCCTTTCGATATACCAATTTACAGATAGGGCGAGAAAAGCTTTACGAAATTATCCCGCAAATGAATAATCATCGGCAGACTGTCCAGCTCCTTCTGCGTGACCTCCCGGGATTCCGCAACCACTTCATCCACATGCTCGGTCAAAGCCGAGACCAGCACCGTATCAAAAATCTCCAGATTGAACTCAAAATTGAGTTGTAAACTACGAGGATCGAGATTAGCCGAACCGACCAGGGCGTACTGGTCATCGACCAGCAACAGCTTGCTGTGCACAAAAGGGGGCCGCTGATAATAAATACGACAACCGTGCTCCAGCAGTTCGCTGAAATAAGCCCGTGAGGCCCAATTTACAAAGGGCAGATTGTTTTTGACAGGCAGCACAATATCCACCTCAACGCCACGCAGAGCGGCGGCGCAAAGAACGGCGAGCAGAGTACGATCGGGGATAAAATAGGGGGTCATGATGCGCAACCGGCGAATGGTGCAACCGATGGCACCGAGAATGATCCAGCGTAGCTTTTCAAAATCTTCGTTAGGGCCGGCGCTGATTCCGCGACAGAAAGCCGTACCGCCGGGCAGTGGCTCTGGATAGATGATAGGCGGCGATTCTTCGCCCGTGGCAAAATGCCAGTCTTCCATGAAGGCTTCCAGCATCTGTCCTACCGCCGGGCCTTCAATGCCGAAATGCACGTCGATAGCCTGACGGCGGCTCGAAGTGACTGCCAGATGGCGATCACTGATATTCATGCCGCCGGTAAAGCCCCCTGCGCTATCGATAATCAGCAGTTTGCGGTGATTGCGCAGATTGAAATGCAGGCCGCGACCGGACAGGGCCGGGGGCAGAAAGAGGCCGATTGCCACTGCACTATCCTTGAACAGAGAGCGAGCCAAGGGGAGTGAGTAGCGCTCACCGAGACCATCCAGCAAAACCCGCACATCGAGCCCTCTTTCCGCCGCCTGCGTAAGAGCTTTCACAAAGGCCTTACCGGTGCCGTCGGAATCAAAGATATAACTGGCCAGATAGACCGATTCACGGGCTTCGGCAATGGCCTTGAGCATGGCGGGAAAGGCCTGCTCCCCGTTATATAAAGCCACCACCCGATTACCGGACAACAGGGGCCGACGGGTTACCGCGTCGGCCAGCGACACCAGGGCGGCATAACCTTCTTCGCAAAAGGCGATGGACTGACCCTGGCGCAAAGACCAGGAACAAAACCCGGCCTCAGCGGCTCCGTAGCAAGGCCGTTTCGCCTGCCAGTCGCGAGCCCGGGTACGAATCCGGTTGATGCCGATCAACCAATAAGCGAGGGGACCGATACCGGGCAGGACACAACAGGCCACCACCCAACCGAAAGCCGCACGGGGATCCCGTTTGTGCAGCAGCACATGACCAGCAGCGATTAAAGAGAGTACCACCAGGGTGGCGAGGAGCAGTGCTTTCAGCAACGTACCTCCTCATGAGAATAAAAAGCTTGGTAAACTACGGACGGAGAACGTTTAGCGACGCAGGTTAGTGGCACAACGGGGACAGGTAAGCATGCTGGTGGAAGGAACCTTATGGCCGCAGGTCGGGCAGTTGAACCAATAGCGGCAATATTTGCATTGTTGTTCGGAAAGGCCCTGTTTTTTCTTACACTTGGGACACTCGCGGTACATTTTACGGGTTTCCATATAGTCAGCAAACAACAAACCACAGCTCGGACAAGCCTTGGCATCCCGTTGCCGAATTTCCGTTCCGCAATTGGTCAGTGGACAGATGAAAACCGTCTTGCAGGCACTGCACCAATATTTGCCTTTTTTTTCCTCTTTGCAAACGGGGCATTTATCCATAATTCGACCCTATATTTTCAACAACCACAACAGGTCGGCGACCGGTTTCAACCTCGCGAGGCTGAACCCGGCCACCAATGAGAACTATCAGATGATCTTTTTGAACATCTTGGGGCTGGCTTTGCATACCGTGCAGGGCGTCTGCGGTTCGGCTTCGAGGGTGTTGCCACAGATCAAACAGACGTAGTAATCCACCGCCTGGCGGTTATCGAGGTTATCCAGCATCTTCTGGTAAAGATTGGCATGAACTTTCTCGACCTCATTGGCATAGCGAAAGCTGCGCTCAGCCGCGGCAAAACCAGCGGCGGCTGCCGCTTTGATCATCGGCGGATACATTTCCTTGAACTCATGGGTCTCGCCACTAACCGCTTCCTTGAGATTTTCGAGGGTCTTGCCGATACCACCCAGGGCCCGCAGATGGGCATGGGCATGGACCGTCTCCGCTTCAGCGGCAGCCCGAAACAGCTGAGCAGCCTGCGGATAGCCCTCTTTATCCGCCTGCTCGGCAAAGGCCAGATATTTACGATTGGCCTGGGACTCCCCGGCAAAAGCGTCTTGCAGATCTTTTTCAGTTTGGCTGTTGGTCAAATCGGCCATGCTCGCTACCTCCTCATTATGTAATAAATTTAGTTAGTTAGAGAAACCATCGAGTTTTATTTTAACCATTCTGCTGCCAATGTCAACGGTTGCAATAAAAATCAACAGCGATCAATGACCTTGGCAGGCTTTCTCGACACTGTCAGTCTTACCGATTAAAACCAGCAGATCGCTATCTTTGATAACATAACCCGGCGACGGCAAAGTAGTGAAAGTGCCGGTCAATACATCCTTAATACCGATCACCGTCACGTCGAACTTTCGGCGCAGATCAAGGGTAATCAGGTCTTTGCCGACAAAGTGGGCCGGCGGCGCCACTTCGATAATGGAATAATCTTCGGCGATGGGAATAAACTCGAGAATGTTGGAACTTGAAAGACCGTGGGCAATCTTAATGGCCGTGTCCTTTTCAGGAAAAATTATGTCGGTAGCGCCGACCTTCTCCAGAATCCGGCCGTGATCTTCATTCACCGCCTTGACCAGAATGCGCCGCACATTCATTTCCTTGAGGTGCAGTACCACCAGGGTCGACAAGTGAGACCGTTCGCCGGTAGAGATGAGCACTCCGTCCATATCGCCGATGCCCTGGCTCTTGAGAAATTCTTTGTTGGTGGCATCGCCAATCACCGCGTAGGAGGCGTAATTTTTAATGCGCTGGACCTTCTCCCGATCCAGATCGACGGCGACGACTTCATGACCGTCCTCATACAGAGTTTTAGCCACATGAAAACCGAAGTTTCCCAACCCGATAACACAAAATCGTTTCATAAGGATTGCTCCCTTGTTAATGAGTTTTTCCGGACGCATCATTAATGATGACTCCGGAAATGCTGGATGGACACAGAGACATTTTCATTGGAAGCGTCAGCCGATCATGATGTTTTCTTCCGCATACTGCACAGCACCCTCGCGGGATTTGTAGAGCATGGCGAAGGCCACGGTCAGCAGGCCTACCCGGCCGACAAACATGAGCACTATAATCAGGGCCTTACCAAGAGGAACCAGCTTAGCCGTAGCCCCCAGGGATAAACCGACGGTAGCAAAAGCCGATACCGCCTCGAAAGCATATTCGAGAAACACCCCGCGACTGGCACTGGCCGACAACCCATGCAGTTGCACCGCCAGTAAAGCAAAGACCGCTACAGCGAGAAACAGAAGCGCGGTCATCACCAGGGTCATGACCTTGGAAGCCGCCACCTCGGGCAAAGTGCGGCGGTTGACATTGGTATGGGGATTACCCTTCAGGCGGCTGTGTAACACGATGATGAACAGAGCCAGGCTGGTGGTCTTTATACCACCACCGCAGGAACCGGGTGAAGCGCCGACAAACATCAGAAACATCATCAGAAACAGGGTCGGCACTTCAAGCAGATTAAGGTCGATGGTATTGAAGCCGGCAGTACGAGCGGTAACCGACTGGAACAAGGCGGTCCACAAGCTTTCTCCAGCCCCCATACTGGTAAAAGCGGTCGGCCATTCTAGCAAACCGA
>CAZKQY010000044.1:0-7312 GCA_964555005.1 uncultured Syntrophotalea sp.
TACGGGCGGGAAAAAACTCGCTGCGTTCAAACATTCCCCCGCCTGATCGCAAAACATCCACTCCGCTTCGGCTGCGTCACAGGGGAGGGAAAGGCAAGAGGTTTTATAGCTCTTGCGACCAAAATAATAAATTAAGGCCGGTCACTTAACAAAGCGACCGGCCTTTAATGTATTCGATGTAGGCTAGCGAAAAATTCACTCCTCCGGCTTTTCACTCAGTACTCGATGACTCTCCTCCAACATATCCATGATCGAAATGTGTTGCGGACAGGCGGTCTCGCATTGGCCGCAGCGGTTGCAATTGCTAGCCAGGTCGGAGGCATTCATGGTGATGGTATAGATGCGGTGCGGAAAGTTCCGATCACCGTAGATGAAGCAGTCGTTGTAGATGGAGAAAATACGAGGGATATTGACTCCCGCCGGGCAGGGCAGGCAGTAGCCGCAGGCGGTACAGGGCACCTTGATACGCTGCCGCAGCTGATCCCGTACCTCGCCGATCAGGGTCATTTCTTTGTCGGTCAGGGATTTTGGCTGAACCGTGTCGGCCAGGTGACAGTTCTCTTCGAGTTGGGACAATTCATTCATACCGCTCAACAGGCAGGTTACTTCGGGGCGGTCCCAGACCCAG
Organism: uncultured Syntrophotalea sp.; assembly: GCA_964555005.1. GTDB lineage: Bacteria > Desulfobacterota > Desulfuromonadia > Desulfuromonadales > Syntrophotaleaceae > Syntrophotalea_A. The sequence goes on from CAZKQY010000044.1 coordinate 629, forward strand.
CGCAGGGCCCATTCCGCCGGGCTGCGTCGCATCATAGCTTGATCCCACAGGTGCTGTATTTCCGGCGGCGCCGGACGGGCCAGGTGTCCGCCACGCAGCGGTTCCATGACGATCACTCCAAGGCCTTTTGCAGCCGCATATTCCAGTCCAATCCGTCCGGCTTGAATCTCCTCGTCCATATAGTTGTACTGAATCTGGCAGAAGCTCCAGTCATAGGCATCGACGATGGTTTTGAATAGGGGCAGGTCGTCGTGAAAGGAGAACCCGGCGCAACCGATGCGCCCGTCTGCGATGGCCCGGTCGAGAAAACCGAGGACTCCAAAATTATACAGCTTGTGCCACCAGTCGGCCTTGAGGGCATGTAATAGATAGCAGTCGATATGGTCGGTACGCAGCCGTTGCAATTGTTCGTTAAGATAGCGGTCGAAGTCGGCAGGGCTTTTGATGGCCCAGGAAGGTAGTTTGCTGGCCAGCAGCACCCGGTTGCGCAGGCCTTCCCGCTGCAGGGCCCGGCCGAGAAAGGTTTCGCTGTGCCCTTGGTGGTAGGGGTAAGCGGTGTCGAAATAGTTGATGCCACGGTCGACGGCCCGGAGGAGTAGCTTGCTTGCGCAAGCTTCGTCGATACGGCTTTCGTCGCCATCGATGACCGGCAGGCGCATGCAGCCCATGCCGAGAATCGAGACATTATGATTGCAATGGCCGAGGCGGCGGTATTGCATGAGATTCTCCTTAGGCCATGATCAGAGGAAATGTCTGGTCATCAGTTTTTTTATTTCATCCCCGGTTACGGGGCGGCTGAAAAAGTAGCCTTGTCCTATTTCACTGCCTTTTTGTTGTAAAAAGGTCAATTGCTCGGTCGATTCGATGCCTTCGGCCACTACCTGCAGATCGAGGCTGCTGGCCAGAGCCAAGACCGAAGAAACCAACCGCACATCCTGGTCGCTGTGAGGAATGTCGCGGATAAAAGAACGGTCGATTTTGAGTTTTTTCAGAGGCAAATAGCGCAGGTTACTGAGGGAGGAATAGCCGGTGCCGAAATCGTCGAGAGAGAAACTGATGCCCTGAGCGCAGAGGACGCGCATGGTCTCCCGGGTCTTTTCAGCATTTTCCATGATGGCTGTTTCGGTTATTTCGATTTCCAGAAAGTGGGGATCGAGGCCGGTCTTAGCCAGAATCCTCAGGACTCTGACTAAGAAGTTGCTTTGGCTCAGTTGAAGGGGGGAGACGTTGACGGCCATGGTGATCGGGGCCATCCCGGCATCTTGCCATGCGCGGTTCTGGGCGCAGGCCGTCTCCAAAATCCAATCGCCGAGGTCCACGATCTGGCCTGTTTCTTCAGCGACAGCGATGAACTTTTCCGGCGGAATCATGCCCATGCGCGGATGTTTCCAGCGGGCCAGAGCTTCGACACCGATCAGTCGACCGCTTTTCAGGTCGATTTGTGGCTGATAGAGAAGAAATATTTCCTCGCGTTTAACAGCAAAGCGCAGGTGTCTTTCGAGGTGGAAAATATCCCGCCGCCGGTTGCTGGAATCGGGATTGTAGATTGCGTAGCGGTGTCCGCCGGCTTTTTTTGCCTGATACATAGCCGAATCGGCCGCCTGTAATAGATCGTGTGGGCTTTTCATCTCAGGAGCAAGCAAAGCGATGCCGATGCTGACCGGAGTATGGATGGTATGCTCCGCAATGTGCAAAGGGGCGGAAAACGTTTGCAGTATTTTATCGGCGAGGAGCACGGCATGGTCGATGGAACCGATTTCTTCGCAGAGCACTACGAATTCATCGCCGCTCAGGCGCGCCAGGGTATCGGCTTTGCGCAGCAGGCCTTGAAGTTTATGGGTAAACTGAATTAAAACCTGGTCTCCCACTGCGTGGCCCAGAGAATCATTAACGTTTTTCAACCGGTCCAGGTCGAGGAAGAACAACACCATTTTCCGTTGGAAACGGTGGGCTTTTTCCAGAGCATGTTCCATGCGGTCGTAAAAGAGCAGCCGGTTTGGCAGGTTGGTCAGAGTATCGTGATGGGCCAAATACTGAAAGCGGGTCTCGCTATCCGCCAAGGCCTGGTGAGCACGACGTTGGGCGGTGATGTCTTCCCCGCAACTGATAAGATGGCTGATCTGACCCTGATCGTCCGTCAGCTTGGCGGTGCTCCAGCTGATAAGCAGTTCCCGGCCATCATGGGTTTGTACCTTGTTTTCGTTTTTTTCCCCCAAGGGCAAATCACCGCAGATGATGTCGGCAAAGAGCTGACGAATGGTTGAACGTTCCTGCGGCGGCAGACAACTGTTGAACCAATCCTTACCGATCAGGTCTTTTTCAGAAAAACCCAACAGCTGGCAGCCTTTGCGGTTGAGTTGACAGATGCGGCCCTCGCGGTCAAGAACCACCATTATCACCTCGGCGAGATCGAAATATTGCCGAGCCAGATCCCGTTCCTGGCGCAATTGCTGTTCGGTTATTTTGGTGATGGTACGCAACCGGGCTTCGCTCTTAGCGATGTGTTGCATAGTGTCGACGGGACAGAGCTGCTCGATGACCAAGCTAACTTCGCCCCGGGCATCCCTTATGGGCAGACAGCGGATCTCCAGAGATCCTAAGTGTGGATGGACTTTTTGCCAAATCAGGGGCTTTCCACTGGCGAAGACTTTCTTGACCGGGCAGTTGGCGCAATAGCGGTTTTGGCCTGGATGGAAGAACTCGAAACAGCGTGGCAAGTCCTTAGCATTCCTTAAAGTTCCCAGTTTATCAAAGAGGTGTATATTGTTATAGAGGATGCGCTGGTCACGGTCTATGACCGCGATCATGCAGGAGCTGTCGGTAAAAAATTTTTCTAAAAAAGCGGAAGACAACATAAAATAGTCGGCAGGCCATAATTGGAGGAGGTGTTAGTTAACTTCTTGGTAAGATTCAACAATTACCTGCTAAGTTTACCTCCTAAAAATAAAAAAATCAATCTAGTCTTAGATAGTCTTGGTGAAGCGGGTTGATGGGCGTGGTAAGAATGATAAGCATGAAGCAGAGGTTTAGTCCAAGGACGCCGGAACCCGTTGCTAAAAGGAAAGCTGTTTGCGCTTAGAAGAAATCTGTACTTGAGAGGTGGTGGTTGCCGGTAATGGCCGAAAACGGCAGTCTGGTCGGAATCCTGGCAGTGGATGATGTGCTCGAACCCCTCGCAGTTCAGCTCAATGCCCTGGTCAGATTGGTTGCTTGTGAACGTCACCGCGAGGAGCAAAAGCGCGCCTGATGTTAAATCTTCGGCGAGTCAGTTTCCGCAGGATCTGCAGGTGTTCGTAGATTTCGTTGCGTCCACTGGCCACCGCCTCATCGAATTGGGAAAAATCGGCCCAGTGGTTGCTGCCCGCTTCGGGAGTGAGCAGGTAGTCGGCCTCTTGGCAGTGCCGACTGGTCAGGGTCCAGCGGGTTACCGCTTCGGCCCGGGCCGCCACGTCCAGAGCCGTGCCTGGCTGTATAAAAGGATCAAGGTCGCTGTAGACATCTACACCAATGACCACCTCGGCTCCCAGGTGGCGGGCCGCCGCCACCGGTACGGCGTTGATCCAGCCCCCGTCGACAAGAAACCGACCGTCCATTTCCACCGGCGGCAGCAGGCCGGGAATGGCGCAGCTGGCGGCCACTGCCTGACGCAGGCTGCCCTCCTTAAAGACGAACTCCTCACCCCGCACCAGGTCAAGGGCGGTGGTAGAAAAGGGGATGGAGGTTTTAAGCAGATCGATGTCGTCGATGAGCAGGGCGAAGTTCTGACGGCTGGTTTCCTGATGAATGAAGGAGTTGCGGGTCATGAGCAGGGTGTAAAAGACACTTTTTTTAGCAAAACCGGACAACCAGTCCAAAAATCCGGCTTTCCCATTGTTTTTATCAACCAGGTAGTCGAAGCGTGACTCCTTGAAGGCATCGCTCTGCAGGTAGGCGATAAATTTTCGTTTTACCACCGCGGCGCTAGGCTCGGTGGCGTACATGGCACCGATGATCGCTCCCATGCTGGTGCCGGAGATCACGTCGATGGGCAGGCCACATTCTTCAAAGGCCTCCAGCACGCCGATATGGGATAGGCCGCGGGCGGCACCGCCCCCTAGGGCCAGCCCAATCTTTGGTCGTGAAAACATCAGTTCCCCTCCCTTTTTGTCGATTGCACTAAAATCCCCGTTTAAGGGCCTTGATTCTTCACCGTCAGTATATAGCGGTTGGACTTCTTTTGAATTGGTAATTGACAAAGCTCGTGTTAGATTGATCCAATATTAAGGAAGGAGGAACCATGTATCGCATCAAGAATTGGCCGGAGGATGAGCGGCCGCGAGAAAAGCTGCTGCAGCACGGTGCTCAGATTCTCAGTGCGGCCGAGCTGCTTGCCCTGGTGCTGCGCACCGGCGATGCGACATCGAAAATGAGCGCCCTTGACCATGCTCGGTTGCTCCTTGATCGGTTCGGTTCCTTGCCGCAGCTGGCCAGTGCTTCACTGAGCGAACTGCAAAGGGTCAAGGGGATCGGCCCGGCCAAAGCAGCGGAGATGCAGGCGGTGTTCGAAATTGCCCGACGCTTTCAGGACCAGCCCCTGCGGGCCGGCCGTCGTTATAGCCATCCGCAGGAGGTTTATCAACACTTTCGTGGACGTCTGGCCGATCGAAAACGGGAACTGTTCATCGTGTTGCTCCTCGACAGCAAAAACCGCCTGTTGCGCGAAGTGCAGATCTCCGAAGGCAGTCTGACTGCCAGTATTGTTCACCCCCGCGAGGTCTTCGCCGCCGTGGTGCGGGAATCAGCCGCCGCTCTGCTGCTGGTTCATAACCACCCTTCCGGTGATCCGACTCCGAGTCGGGAAGACCGGGAGATCACAACCCGTCTCAAGGAAGCGGGCGAGTTGATGGGGGTGCGGGTTCTCGATCACATTGTCATCGGGGCCGAGGGCTATGTCAGTTTCGCTGACCGAGGGTTGTTGTAGCGGTTGCTCCTCGATGGTGGGGCATGATAGAGTTACAGAACTTAGATTGAAAGAGACCGGGTGAAAACTCCCGGTCTCTTTCTCTTTTATCCTGCTGGTTTCTGCGGATGGTTACAGTGATTGTAAAATCCCAGGTTAAAGGCTTACCGCTTCAACGGTTTCACAGGGAATAGAAAGAGTGAATATCATGACTAAGACAGCCCCAAAACCGCAATTACTCGCCCCCGCCGGTAGTCTGGAGGCCTTTTTCGCCGCCATGGAAAACGGTGCCGACGCCGTCTATTGTGGCCTCAAGGAGTTTTCCGCCCGGGCCAAGGCGCGCAATATCAACCTGACCGAGTTGGAGGGCATGCTGTCCTATGCCCGCCAGCGCGACCGGCAGATCTATGTGACCGTCAACACCCTGATCAAAGAGGTCGAGCTGCCCCGCCTGATCGAGACCCTGGCGGCCCTTGAGGCTTTGGCTGTGGATGGAGTGATTCTGCAGGATCTGGCCGTATGGCGTTTGATTCGTGACCATTTTCCCGGATTGCGACTGCACGCCTCGACCCAGATGACCATTCACAACAGTGCCGGAGTGCGCATGCTGGAGAAAATGGGCTTTTCCCGCGCGGTGCTGGCCCGGGAGCTGACCCTGGAGGAGATCGCGGTTATTCGCCGCAACACCTCTATGGAGCTGGAACACTTTGTCCATGGTGCTCTGTGCTTCTGTTTCTCCGGACAGTGCTACTTTTCCTCCTGGCTCGGTGGTCGAAGCGGCAATCGCGGCCGCTGTGCCCAGCCCTGTCGACGCATATACAACAGTCGCGGCAAGGACGGCTACTTTTTTTCGCCCAATGACCTGTCGGCCATCGATCTGCTGCCCGATCTGGCCGCTGCCGGCATCGGCAGCTTTAAGATCGAAGGGCGGATGAAGAGCGCCGAATATGTAGCCAACGTGGTCTCTGCCTACCGCCAGGTGCTCGATGCTCCGACACAGCAGCGTACTGCGGTGCTCAAGCAATCCAAGGAGCTGCTCAAGGCTTCCTTTGGCCGTACGCCGACCAAGGGTTTTCTCACCGGTCCCAATCCCACCGATATCGCCATTCCGACCCTCAAGGGTGCTACCGGCCGCTTTCTCGGAGAGGTACAGGGGGTACGGGGCAGTCAGTTGACCTTCAAGAGTCGCGACCGGCTTCATGTCGGCGATCGGTTGCGCATTCAACCGAAAAGCGATCGGGCCGGCACCGCTTTTACCGTGCGCGAACTGTTTTTGGGCCGTAATGCCGTTAAGGTGATCAGCGCCGGCGCTCAGGTAACGGTCAGCAGCCCCTTTCGCGATACCTTTAAGGTGGGCGATACGGTGTTTATGGTTTCTTCCAGCCAAGCCTTTACCCTCAGTGAGCCGGCCTGCCGGCGCAAGCTGCAGAAGGCCGGAAAAGCCCCCTTGCCGGTAAGTATGGAGGTTGGTCTGGTCGATGAAACTCTCACCGTGGCGGCTGAGTGCGGCCCCTGGAGTCTGGAGCGTAGTTATCCGGTGACGGTGCATCCGGCCAGCAGCAGCCCGATCAGTAAGGAGACCCTGCAGGGGGTGTTTGAGCGCAGCGGTGAAGCGCCCTTCGTCTTGCTCGGTTTTCGGGTCGGCGAGCTGCCGTCGGTGGTTATCCCCCCCAGTCGGCTTAAAGAATTGCGCCGCGACTTCTATCGGCAGCTGGCCGAACTGGTGGCTCGGGAGCGCAAGGCGG
>CAZKQY010000045.1:0-2042 GCA_964555005.1 uncultured Syntrophotalea sp.
CGATTGCGATGCCGACACGGTGGTGATTAAGGTCAAGCAGAACGGCGGCGCCGCCTGCCATACAGGTAATCGCACTTGCTTCTACGTCAAGTGGGAAGATAATCAGTGGGTGGAGCATTCCGAACCCCTGTTTGATCCCGACGAGGTCTATAAAAAATGAGCCAGTTGCTCAAGTTCGGTATTCCCAAGGGGAGCTTGGAGAAAGCGACAGTCGAACTTTTTGAACAAGCCGGCTGGACCATTCGCCTTTCATCGCGTAATTATTTTCCTTCCATTGACGATGATGAGATCAGCTGCAAGCTGATTCGCAGTCAGGAGATGGCCAAGTATGTCGAGCGGGGTACCATTGACGTTGGTATTGCCGGACGCGATTGGGTGGAAGAGAACGAATCCGATGTGGTCATCGTCGATAACCTGGTTTATTCCAAGGTTTCCCGACGCCCGGCCCGTTGGGTACTGGTAGTCACTCAGGATTCGCCGGTTCAGTGTCCTGAGGATCTGGCCGGCAAGACCATTTCTACCGAGTTGGTGGAATTTACCCGGCGTTATTTTTCCAAGCGCAACATCCCGGTAGAGGTCGAGTTCTCCTGGGGGGCCACAGAAGCCAAGGTGGTCGAGGGATTGTGTGACGCCATCGTCGAGGTCACCGAGACAGGTTCCACGCTTTGCGCCAACAACCTGCGCATCGTCGAAACCTTGATGGAGTCGACTCCGGTAATTTTGGCCAATAAAGAGGCTTGGGCTGATCCCTGGAAACGGCAGAAAATCGAACAGCTTAATACCATGCTGCGGGCCGCGCTGGCGGCGGAAAGGATGGTCGGGCTGAAGATGAACGTGGCCCATGGTCAAATCGAGGCCGTTATCGCCATACTGCCGAGCCTTAACAAGCCCACGGTGGCACACCTTTATCAATCGGATTGGGTCTCGGTGGAAACGGTGCTGCACGAAAAAGAAGTGCGACGCATTGTGCCGGAATTGATCAATGCCGGTGCCGAGGGGATTGTCGAATACCCGTTGAACAAGATTTTGTAGTTATTTATCCCCTGTTTTGAAGGGACACGCTTTAGGAGTACGCATCGTTATGGAACAAACCTTTGCCGTTATCAAGCCTGACGCTTTTGCCGCCGGCCATGCCGGACAGATTCTGGCCCGCATTTACGAGGTCGGCTTTTCCGTGGTCGGCCTGAAGAAGCTCTGGCTCAGCGAAGCCCAGGCCGGAGGATTTTATCATGAGCACCAGGGGAAACCCTTCTTTGCCGATCTGACTGGTTTCATGAGCAGCGGTCCCTGTCTGGTGATGGTGCTTCAAGCACCGGATGCAATACTCAAATGGCGGAAGCTGATGGGGGCCACCGATCCTGCGGCTGCTGCAGCCGGCACCTTGCGGCGCGACTTTGGTACCGCCATCGGCCGCAATGCTATCCATGGCTCCGATGCTGCCGAAACTGCCGCTTTTGAAATTAATTATTTCTTTGCCGGTTTGGAACTACTCTGACCTGCACCGCATTAAACCTTGTGCCTGACAAGCCCTTCAGATACAATCTGAAGGGCTTTTTGTCTGCAAAATCAGTACGATTGCCAGGAGCACCATGCCAGAATCACAGCTTATCGATATAAAAAATCTTACGCAGGAAGAGCTGATCGAGTTTCTTTCAGGACTCGGTAAAGAACGGTTCCGCGCCAGCCAGATCATGCGCTGGATCTATGGTCGTGATGTGTGCTCTTTCGATGACATGACCGATCTGGCCAAGGCTTTACGGCTAGAGTTACGGCAGCGCGCTTACGTGTCTCATTTGCAACCGGAGGTTGTAGAGCAAAGTTGTGATGGTACGCGCAAGTATTTGTTCCGGTTGGCTGACGGGCAGAGTGTGGAGACGGTGCGCATCCCCATGGAGGGGGGGCGGGCCACCCTGTGCATTTCGACGCAGGTCGGTTGTGCCATGGGTTGTTCTTTTTGTCACACCGGCAGTTTCGGTTTGGCACGCAACCTGACCACCGCCGAGATCGTCAACCAGGTCTGTGCGGCCAGGCGGGACGGGCCG
>CAZKQY010000046.1:0-2570 GCA_964555005.1 uncultured Syntrophotalea sp.
GATTGAGTTATATTGAGGAGCAGTAAAAGAGCGAAGCCGTAGGCCGTTTCAGCGGCCCAAAAAAGGAGGGGCGATGAAAGAAATTTTTGTTTGGGCGCACCGGGGGGCTTCGGCTTTGGCGCCAGAAAATACCTTGGCGGCCTTTCGGGCCGCTGAGGCGGCCGGTGCCGGCGGTTTAGAGCTCGACGTGCAATTGAGCCGCGACGGGGTGCCGGTGGTGCTGCATGATGCGACCGTTGACCGAACCAGCGACGGACAAGGGTCCGTTGCTCGGCTGTCCCTGGACGAGCTCAGGCAACTCGATGCCGGCCGTTGGTTCAGCACCGTCTTTGCCGGAGAAAAAATACCGACCCTTCAGGAAGTATTGTTCTGGGGTGGCAGGCGCTTGCGTTTCAATATCGAAATCAAGGATTCCGCCGCAGCTCAGGCGGTGCTGGACCTGTCCTGTTCTTATCCGCAGATTTCCATCGTGGTCTCTTCCTTTGATTATGGTCTTTTGCAAAGGTTGCGCTGCAGTGCGCCGCAACTGCCTCTGGCCTTTTTATCGGAACAGCCGGATTGGGCGGCTGCCGTGGAACGGGCGGCGGCCTGCGCGGCGGAAAGTTTCAACCCTCGCTACGATTATCTTTCGGCTGAGCTGGTGGCTGCCTGTCGCCGGCGGGGGCTGGCGGTTTATCCCTGGACCGTTGATGCGGTCGCAGAACTTGAATACTGCATGCAGTTGAGCGTAGATGGGGTCTTTTGTAACGATCCAGAGCGGGTTTTAGCCTGGTTGAAAGTTTGGAAAAAGGGGGCTGGTTCCTGAAATTTTCATATTTCACCGTAGATTGGTAGAGTTGTCTGAATCCACATTTGTTTTAAATGGCAATTTTAGCAGTTTTTGATGATGGGCAATGAACAATCTTTCAAACACCTTAAAGTTGATTGTCTTTCTGATTAGCGCTATTCAGGCTGGATTTTTTGGGCAGCCCAAACCGGACAGTGCGGTCCTGGATCAGGTCCTTAACGATATCGGCGGCCCTTCGGAAAGCTTTCTGTTTGTCTGCGATCGCCAGCATATCAATCTACTGCCGCCGGCAGAAAAGGGTTTGCTTTATTGATTAGGTGGCGGTCTTTGCGTTGGTTGCAATTGCGTTGCGCCAGACTGTTGTCTGCTGCTCCTCTCCCAAGAAGCCCCTTCGTCTTAAGATGGGCACCGACTCATTATCATGCATGTCTGTTTTAGCAACTGAATGTAAACGTCAATGGTTACAGGTATGGCATCTTAGAAGTCCTATGATGATGAGGGGTGACCTTCTAACACAATAAAGAAGAAAAGGTCCTGCCGAGAGTGGGCTGGGCTTTTTGTTTGAGCAATAGGAGAAACGCCCGCCAGTTGTTACAGCCAGGGCCACTTCTTGAAGTCCTACATCGAGTTCATGACCGCCGTTCCTCCCAGGCATCGGGACACAAATGCCGAATTCCGTCACCGGGGTTTTTTGCTAATCTATTTGCCGGCAAGCCGCCCAATCAATGCGGTGTTGGAACCCACGATACCTTATCCATGGGGGGACTGGTCACCATAGGCCCTCGGGCTGTCCATGAACTGTTGCAGGGCTATTGAATTGGAGCGAGTCCAAGCGCTTTGTAGAAAGCATTTGTTTCTGACTCACCCGGATGAGTAACTAGGCCTTATCGGCGATGGCTACGTGGCCCTTATCTCCGGCCTGCTGATGCGAAAACCCGAGGGACCTCCCCAAAAGTATTTGCTGGCTGTGACTCAAACAACCTTGGGTATGGACTTGGAAGGGCTGTTAGCTCGCGCCTGATTGGATCGCGAAGTGGTGGGCGGCAAATATTTCACCGTCTGCTACATCCGTGATTCCTGGCCCAGCCTGCTTTACCTTGCCTGTAAGTACATATATAGTTTAAAGGCAGTGCTACTGGGTAACACCAATCTGGGTGGAGACAATGCTCATCGTGGAGCTGTGTTGAGAGTGATTATCGATCTGGCATGCCGACGAACGGTGGATGAGTGGTTTGTGAAATTAGTGGAACATCGAGCCATCGAGTCAGAAATAGATGCGTTACTAACACCAAGATGATCCCGTCAAGAAAAGTCGGGGCGGGGAGCGTTCTCTTCTTCAAAAAATGAAGGGGGTAGAATGGACCAGTTAAAAGTTATATGCCAGCTCATCATTGCTTTGGGTATTTTTAACGTGTGGGTGCTACGTTTTGGCAAAGAGACTTGCTGGCGATGCTGCTGGTCGTTGGCATTTAGGTGCCGGCGATAGCTGCCATCGGTATGACTCTGCTGGCTCTTTCCTTAATCGTCTCTTTTTCCTGAAAAAACCGCCCATATCTGGAAGTGTGTACCATTTTATGAAGGGAAAATCATGGTTGAAGAAAAAATTCGCCTGGGGATCAGTTCTTGTCTGTTGGGGAATAAGGTGCGTTTTGATGGCGGCCACAAACACGACCGTTTTCTAACGGAGACGCTCGGCCTGTTTGTGGATTATGTACCTATCTGCCCCGAGGTGGAAATCGGCTTGACGACACCTCGAGAACCGTTGCCATTAGTGGGGGAACCG
>CAZKQY010000047.1:0-2286 GCA_964555005.1 uncultured Syntrophotalea sp.
GTACGGCTATGGCGTGGTATGCGATTTTCAACGGCCTCGGCCGAATAGTCTGGGGAACGGCTTCGGATAAGCTCGGACGTAAAACGTCCATCTTTCTGATGTGCCTTTTCCAGGGCATTATCATGTTGGTCTTCTATAAGATGGGGGCAACGGCAACGACCTTCATTCTTGGCGCCTGCATCATCGGTTTCAACTTCGGCGGCAACTTTGCCCTCTTCCCCGCTATCACCGCCGATTATTTCGGCAATAAGAATGTAGGACTTAACTATGGATATGTGTTCCTTGCCTACGGTTTTGCCGGCATTTTCGGCCCGCAAATCGCCGGTTACTTCAAGGATCAGGCCAAAGGGATTGCCGACCCCTCAATATGGGTCACCCCGTTTATCATTGCCGGGGTTGCCTGTCTGCTGGGAGCGGTTGTTACACTGATCTCAAAACATCCCGAAAAACCTTTAGGCTAGTAAGTTTGTTCTTTTCAAACGGGAGAGCGCCGGCTATTTGGCCGGCGCTCTGAAAAATAATGTTGTGAGCATTCAGCAATCAGTTTTAATCCCTTGGCTCAATGCAAGCCACGGAAAACTCACCAAGAGGGAATGCAATGCTTAAAACAAAAAAAGAATACGAGCTGACGGCGGACGAAGCGCTGGCGAAATTGATGGAAGGCAATAAAAGATATGTCGAGTTCAAGCTGTTGCACCCCAACAAAAGTCCCGCCCGTCGTAAGGAACTCACCGATGGTCAACATCCGTTTGCCATAATCCTGGGGTGTTCAGATTCTCGTGTGCCGCCGGGAGATCTCTTTGATATAGGTCTTGGTGACCTGTTCGTCGTCCGCGTGGCCGGCAACGTTACCGGTGTGGTGGTTCAGGAAAGTATTGAGTATGCCGCAGCTCACCTGCATTGCCCACTGGTTATGGTTTTAAGTCACTCTCAATGTGGCGCCGTAACGGCGACGGTAGAAAGCGGAACACCTTCAGAAGGAATGGTACACCAATCGAAAATATCAAGGGCACTCCAACCAGCCATAAACAGTGTTAAAGATCAGGAAGGCAATTTGATCAATAATGCGGCCAAAGCCAATGCCAAAATGGTCGCTGAAAAATTGACATCAAATAGTCCGATTTTGTCCGAATTGGTAAAAAAAGGGACTCTGAAGATTATCCCTGCCTATTATTCTTTAGAAACCGGAGCCGTTGAAATTCTTTCCTGACGAGGGCAACTTGCTGGGAATGCTTTGAGGGTCAGCAGGCAAGGAAAGGAATATCGATTTTATTGGACTCACCTTTAAGGTGAGGCGTGCATATTTTGAAGTAAACTCAAATAACCTCAAAGGAGGAGACAGCAATGAAAATTAAGAAAATTCTGCTTCCTGTAGACGGTTCAGAACATTCCATGCATGCAGCCAGGTTTGCCGCAGACATGGCTAAGCAAACGGAAGCCGAAATCGTTTTGATCCACTGTTACAGCGGCTTTCCCACAATGATGGAAGGGAGAGTTTTTGAGGGTGTCGCCGATGAACTGAAAGCTGTTGCAAACAAGGTTCTGGATCCTTTCAGAGAACTTCTCAAAGAAGGCGGCATTCCTTTTACGGATGAAATCGTTGAAGGGCCGACAGCGGAAGCTATCAATACCATAGCCAAGAAGGAAAAATGCGACATGATAGTAATGGGGTCGCGAGGACACGGTGACGTAAAAGGGTTATTACTCGGAAGCGTTACACACAGGGTCCTGCAAACAGCCCCCTGTCCGGTGCTGGTTATGCGGTAAAACAGAACCTTCGACGAAACCTAAATTGAAGTGGAATTCACAACAAAAAAAGAAAAAACTTGTCGCAACTGGCTACAGTCAACAAATAAAAGGCCCCGCAAAACGGGGCCTTTTTGTCGAAAAGGGGTAAAGTGGAATCCCAGCAGCGATGACAATCTATTCGTTGGCTTTTTGTTCTAACAATTCCGCTGCTTCCTTCACTGCCATATTCTCATGGATGAGGCCGTATACAGCAGTCAATAAAGCCGAGGGGTGAGGACTTTGCCAAACGTTGCGTCCCATGACGATGCCCTTGGCTCCTCCCTGCAAAGCCCCATGAATCATGTTGAGGGTATCCAGATCGGTCTCACACTTGGGGCCACCGGCAATCATGACGGGGACGGGACAACCGGCTACGACCTTTTCAAAATCCGTTTCGGTGTAGTAGGTCTTGATAATATCCGCTCCGTGTTCAGCACCTACCCGGGCTCCAAGCGCAATAAAGCGCGGATCTTTTTTCTTTTCTTCATTTGTTTTCCC
>CAZKQY010000048.1:0-3599 GCA_964555005.1 uncultured Syntrophotalea sp.
ATTACAGGATTTGGTGTGCTGGCCGGAGCTGCCGCTTCGGTTGCCCTTATTGTTCGTTTGAACGCCACCGACCCGCTGGCCCTTGTTTTTCTTGGCGGACTGGTGCTCGTCGCTTTGTTCGGGCGTCCGGTACTGCTCCGCCACGTAAAAACGGAAAGCCGTCACCGCTGAGCGGGGAAATATATACCCCAAAGGGGTTAAGGCTGCCGTTGACTAGTGTCATGTCATGTGTGAGGGGTCTGGTAAGTCGCCGTAATTTTGTTCCTGCTCTGCTTTAAAAAAATCTCGATTAGCCGTAGTTTAATCGGGATTTTTTTAAAGCAGAGCAGGGTAAAAAGGACAAGACTTGGCCGGACACAGTACGTATGACACGACACTAAGAGACTGTCGGACTTACCATGAGCCGACGAAAAAATCGTCTAATTGGCCCATATTCTCGACAATTTTCGCCAAATAGCCCTGCTATTCGCTCTCGAATTTTCGAAAATCTGGCCTCAAACAGCCAATTTTTCGTTTCGGCCCGTCAAGTCCGACAGGTTCCCAGGGGAACAGGTAACTTTTAATGAACGATTGAATGTTTCGGGAGAGGGGTATGGAATGTCCTAAATGCGGATATGAAAATCAACCGGATCGGGAAGACTGCTTTCGATGCGGGGTGATCTTCTCCAAGATCCGCCAAGTGTCGGCTCTGAAAGAGCCTGTTACCCTAAAGGAGGCCGCAGAGGTCCCGGATCAACTGGAGGCTTCAGGGGCGCGGTTAAAACAAATATTTTCAGGGCAAACAGTAGCCAGTCCCTGGAGAGTGCTTGCCCTGTTAATCATGGGCATCTGGGGAGGAAAGTTGATATTGTCTGGTATCGCGGGCAATGCCGCCGGAGAAAGCTGGCTGCATTTGGTGAACCTACCCTTTCACGAGGCCGGGCATCTGTTTTTTCGTCCCTTGGGCAGGTTCGTGACCTCTCTGGGCGGGACTTTGGGACAGTTGCTTATTCCGCTGTTGTGCATGGCGGTCCTGCTGCTGAAAACCCGTGACCCTTTTGGCGGGGCGGTCTGTTTGTGGTGGTTCGGGGAGAACTTTCTCGAGATCGCCCCCTACATCAATGATGCGCGGGCCGGGCGGTTACCCTTGGTGGGTGGTAATTTTGGCCATTCGTCGCCCTATGGTTTTCACGATTGGGAGTATTTGCTGACCGAAACGGGGTTGCTTCGCTACGATCACGCACTGGCAAAGGTGGCGCACGGTTGCGGTTCAATACTGATGATGCTGGCAATCGTTTGGGGTGTGCTCTTGTTCAGGAAAGGCTTCACGAATAAGAGTTTGTCCTGAACCACCCCTTCAAGGATTGATGGCGTAGCGACAAGTTTGTTCCACGGTGTTGCGGCGTTTTTTCAAGACCTCCACATACCTTCTCCCCCTGAAAAAACACCAGGCCTTGCAGAACGAATTTTTTGCTTAGCCATCCTACGCGTTGTTGCGAACGTATCATGGATAAAAACAAGCCAAGTAGTGCTATGATTATCTAATCAAAAGCCTCGGCAACGTGGTTATTGAATAGGAGCCGCACATGATAGCAAAGATCTTTATTGTTTTATTTTTGGTGGTTATCTCCATTCAGTTCATACCCTATGGAAAGAGCTATAGCAATCCGCCTGTCGGGGTAGAACCCGCCTGGGATCGGCCACAGACCAAGGAGCTGTTCTTCCGTGCCTGCGGCGACTGCCATAGCCATCAAACCCGCTGGCCCTGGTACAGCCACATCGCACCGGTGTCCTGGTTGGTGCAGCACGACGTGGATGAGGGCCGTGGGCACTTCAACGTGTCGTTGTGGGGCATGCAGAATAAGAATCAGGGCGACGAGGCGGCGGAGGAACTGCGCCAGGGCAAGATGCCGCCCTGGTTCTACCTGATTCCCCATCCCGAGGCCAAGCTGTCCCCTGTTGAGAAAAAGGCTTTGATCGATGGGCTGGTGGCGGCCTTTGGCGAGGAGGAACGGAGCTGATTCGCCATAACGAGCTGCAGCTCTGAACAAAACACACCGTTGGCAGGGACTTGTTTTCTGCCAGGAAACTGTCGGACTTATCATGAGCCGACGGAAAAATTGTCTGATTGATGGCCGCCTTTGTAAGCTGGGGTATCGCCCTCTTCGAGTATTTGCTGCAGGTGCCGGCTAACCGCATCGGTTATCAGGTTATGTCGGTGGGGCAGCTGAAGATCCAGCAGGAGGTGATTACCCTGTGCATTTTGTACCCTTTTCCCTCTTCTACCTGAAATAAAAAAGTCTCTCGACTATCTGTGGGCTGGCCTATGCTTGTAGGTGGCGGTTTTTTATATCTCGGCCATTTGTCTGCTTAAAATTCGATAAATTATTACTCTGGATAATAATGGTTTAATTTATGGCCGTTCCTTATC
Source organism: uncultured Syntrophotalea sp. (assembly GCA_964555005.1). Classification (GTDB taxonomy): domain Bacteria; phylum Desulfobacterota; class Desulfuromonadia; order Desulfuromonadales; family Syntrophotaleaceae; genus Syntrophotalea_A. The sequence goes on from CAZKQY010000048.1 coordinate 2,411, forward strand.
CTATATCGTAACCGGTCTGTTCGATTGTAAGGGGAGTGAGATGCTAGAAGAATCGTAAGTCTCGCTTAATTGATTGGAGAAAAGGGTTAAAAAAACATCTTCAGGATTTTGTTATAGGTGTGATATTTTTTCATATAGGGGGGTGGTATATGCCGGATAGAAAATATAAATTTTCTTGGAATCTGTTGGGGAATATCGCCGAGGGGCGGCCCAACCTGGGGCCGTCAACCCGTCTCGAGGTTTATCGCCTGATGCAGTATTCATTTCGGGATGTCATCGAACAGCATGTGGGCACGGAACAGACCGATCAGATTTTTTATGAGGCGGGCGAGCTGGCCGGCAAGGAGTTTTGCCAAAAAATGTTCGCCGGTATCAAGGATTTCAATGACTTCATCAAGAGTCTGCAGGGGACTCTGCGAGATATGGGAATCGGTATTTTGCGTATCGAGGAAGCGGATATGGAAAAGGGCACTTTGGTGTTGACCGTTTCCGAAGATGTTGACTGCTCGGGACTACCTGATTTCGGCGCTGTGGTCTGTACCTACGACGAGGGGTTTATCGCCGGCTTGCTGGAGACCTTTACCGGTACCCCCTTCAAAGTGAAGGAGGTCGATTGCTGGTGTACTGGTGATCGCACCTGCCGTTTCATCGCGGAAGCCTTGAAATAAGTGGCCTGCTTGTTACCGGAGAGAGACGACTTTATGCCCTTTGACAAGGAGCTTCTTATAGCGGAAGAACTGGCCGAGCTGTTGCTCGACGCCCTGCTATGTTCCGAGCTGCCGGAGCTGCCGGAGCGCTACAGTTCTGTCGATTCCCTGCAAACCCTTCATTCCTGCCTGCGCCAGCTGCGCGAGTTTCTGTATGCTGCTTCCAATGGAGATCTTTCCGCAAAGGTGCCATTGCGCGGTTATGTCGGCGGTACCCTCAAAGCCCTGCAGGCGAATTTGCGCCATATGACCTGGCAGACCAAGATGGTCGCTTCCGGTGATTTTAGCCAGCGGGTCGAATTCATGGGCGAGTTCTCTGAATCCTTCAACGCCATGGTGATGAAGCTCGATCAAACACTGCGGGAACTGATGGCGAAAGAGACCGAGCTGAGCCAGGCCAACGAGGAGCTGCACAAGGAGATCCTTGTCCGTAAGGAGACCGAGGCGGCTCTGCTCAAAAGCAGGGAGGAGCTGTACCGCCT
>CAZKQY010000049.1:0-6270 GCA_964555005.1 uncultured Syntrophotalea sp.
GCCTGGCCTGGGTTAAGCCGAGGAGGTGTAACGCAGACAGCGGCCAAAAGGACCAGAATCAGAAGACAGGATTAACCGTACAGGGCACAAGTACCTGCCTTTATAGCGGCAGTTAAAACATTAATCCAGAAAAGCCGGGTCTCATGGTGAACGCCGGTTTTATGGGCATTAATTTTAAGGGGAGGTGGTAACAATGATTTTCAGAAACAAATGCAAAGCCTGTGACTATTGGACCGTTTTTGATTTACAGGTAACCGGTGATACGGCAGTGAAAACATGTACCCACTGCCAGGACTCAACCGAGATTGTCTGGGACAGCAGCGCTGAAACTTTGATTCGTGATGGAGAAAAAGATATCCGTGCTTTGGAAGGCCATTTTCCTGCGTTGGCTGGTCTGAAAAACCGTGGAGATCATGTCCGGTTTTAATATGCGAAAAGTTCCAGTTGTTTTTCCTATCAATAAGGCATTAATGCAATGATCACCAAACGAGAAGTTAAACCGATTTTACATCGGCAAAAATGTAGCAAGTGCGAATTTTATACTGTGTTCCAAACTGTTCCCGTGGGTGATAAAGCCATCAGTACCTGTACCCATTGCCAATATATGGTGGAAATCCCCTGGGATCTTGAAATCAAAGCGGCCTTCAAGAACAAAGAAAAATTTCTGACAAATCTTGAAGAAATTTATCCGGAACTTAAAGATTTGAAAAACCCCGGGGATCATATTTCCCTGGATTGATATGAAACCTTGCAGGCCATTGGCTCGAAAACTTTCGGAGGTGTTATGATTCTTAGACTGATTATTGAAGATGCGGAAAAGGCTCGGCTCAGAGGGCTGGAACCAGTAAATGAACTGGTCAATAATGAATCCTTCTGTGCAGGGTCCGAAGGCTATCCGGTTTTTCAATTACCTGATGAGCAGATGCTTGATTGCCAATTATTCCGCGAGTTGCGTGACGAATGCGGTGCACGAATCGAAACTAATAATTTGTGCAAGCTTTGTTTGGGGATCGGTATTCCTCGTGATGAGCCGGGTATTAAGGTGATCGATTAATCAAGTTGGAATTTGTCTTCGGTTATAGATTGAAAAATATCTTATTATTCTAAGCCTCCCTTATTTTCTAAGGGAGGCTTTTTCCGTTCTAATCACGTTCCAATTAGCGTCCATCCGTAAACTCCGGATGGACATAGTAATGTTTTCGGTTGCGCTGACATTCTTGTTGTTAGCGGTGGATTCATTGCAGTGAGCTTGTGTTTTGTTATGCTTTGTAAGGGGTTAAAACAGCTTGCAAGTCATTCTTTTACCGGAGACCTGTAATGAGTCGAATTAGTAATTTTATCGCTGGTGAATGGGTATTGCCGAGCAGTGGTGAATTTGGCCAAAGTATTAATCCGGTACGTATTTCTGATGTCGTGACGCGCTATCCTCTGTCTGCAAAATCGGATATTGATCGGGCGGTGGCGGCCGCCCGGGAGGCTTTTCCAGCCTGGCGGGATCTGCCTGCCCCGCGGCGTGCCGAAATATTGTACAAGGCTGGTGAAATAATGCAGCTGTCCAAGGCGGAATTAGGTAAAAGCGTAACTCGGGAGATGGGCAAGGTCTATTCCGAAGGCTTGGGTGATATTCAGGAAGCCATCGATATGGCCTACTACATGGCTGGAGAAGGTAGGCGGATGGTTGGAGAAACCGTACCTTGCGGGCTGCCCTATAAGGATGGCAAGTCGCTACGTGTATCCCATGGCGTTTTTGCCCTGATTACGCCTTGGAATTTTCCGGTGGCAATACCAGTTTGGAAGATCTTTGCCGCTTTAATTTGCGGCAATACCGCTGTTTTCAAGCCTTCTTCGGATAGTCCCTATTGTGCGGCACTACTGGTGGAAATTCTAGAAGAAGCTGGATTACCTGCCGGGGTGCTTAACCTGGTTATGGGGAGGGGCGGGCAGGTTGGAGAATATCTAGCAACCCATCCTGATGTGGATGGGATTTCCTTTACCGGTTCCTGTGCTGTTGGTAAGGGGTTGGCAGAACAGGCTGCTATTCTGCATCGACCTATTGCCATGGAAATGGGTGGCAAGAATGCCATCCTGATTCTCAAGGATGCCGATCTTGATCTAGCGCTGTCCGGTGTGCTGTGGGGGGCCTTTGGTACCACCGGGCAACGCTGCACCGCAGCCAGCCGCATCATCCTGGAGCAGGGCGTTTATGACCGATTTTTGAATCGTCTGGTCGAAGCAGCTGGTAGTTTGCGCCTGGGTGACGGTCTCCTGCCAGAAACTGATATAGGGCCATTGATCAATCAACAAGGTTTGAATAAGGTTCTTGATTATATACGAATAGGCCAGGAAGAAGGGGCCGAACTGCTGTGCGGCGGGGTGCGGGCCACCGAGGGAAATCTGCAGGAAGGTTATTTTATGCGGCCGACGGTTTTTGCCAACGTACACCCCGAGATGCGTATCGTTCAGGAGGAGATTTTTGGCCCGGTGGTAGCGGTTATGCCATGTGCCGATTATGAAGAGGGGATCAACCTGATCAATCAAAGCCGCTATGGACTGTCGTCTGCAATCTACACGAACAATGTCAATTATGCCGCCCGGGCAGAACAGGATATTGACAGTGGTCTGGTCTATATCAATGCCAGCACCATCGGTGCCGAGATCCAGCTTCCCTTTGGTGGCTTCAGACATTCTGGATCGTGTCATCCTGAGGCTGGCGGTCGGATGGGAGCTATCGACTTTTTTTCCCGCGTCAAGGTGATCTATCGGGACTTTAGTGGCCGCCTGCAAAAAGTCCAGATAGTTGAGGAACCGTAATTATATGGACTAACCGCGTCGACTAAGGTTGTAAAGTGGTCATTATGGAAGCTGGTTGGCGTGATTTTTATGATTTTAACATCTTGTACCGGCAACAGCTCGAGGTTGAGGTCCTGGCCTTTACCTCGGCGCAAATCCTTTTTCAGTAAAAGCAGGGGTGCCGATTCTTTCCGTTTGTGCCGTGCGACCGGTTGCTATATTTACACAAGGCCATGATTCAGGTGCGGTACGAATTTGTTGAACGAAATTTTGATGAATTGTGTCAAAAAATACTTGCCTGGTTGTATTACAACAGACCGAAGTGATGAATGTTATATGTCCTGTTGATTAAAGTCAGGGTGGCCATTCGTACTTCTTTAAATTTTGCTTGACAGTAATTGGCAAGAGGGTAGGATGCAGCCACTTGTTCTGATTATTAGTTTATTACTCAGGATTATCTCATGGTAAAGCTTAATGTAGAATCTCATGCTCAGTCACTTGTCGATGTTGCACAACAACTGTGTATCGCTGCTCGCACGGCGCCCAAGGCCAGGGGGAAGGATTTTTTGGTGACGGGCATTGTTAGTGGCGCGGACAAGACCCGGTTGGTTGATACTATGAGGGACATTGCACGTCGTGACGGTGTGGCATTTTTTGAGCGCGATGCGCAGAATGTTGATGATTCGCCGGTGGTTGTGTTGATCGGCACCCGTAAGGAAGTTATGAACTTGCCTCATTGCGGATATTGTGGGTTTGAAGATTGCCAGAAACTCATTGCATCCGGAGGAGTCTGCGCTTTTAACAGCGGTGATCTCGGAATCGCATTAGGCTCTGCCGTTAGTCGTGCCGCTGATTTGCGGTTGGACAATCGTATCATGTATTCTGCCGGCAAGGCAGCGGTAGAACTCAAAATGCTTGGCTCTGATGTCTTTATGGCTTACGGAATCCCCTTGTCGGCCAGTGGTAAAAATCTCTTTTTTGATCGTGGATAGTTTATTGTCATGGTGGAAATGTTAGATATAGTTGATGATCAGGATCGTGTTATTGGGCAGGCACCTCGATCATCCTGCCACGGTAATCCGTCCTTGGTTCATCGGGTTGTTCATGTATTGGTATTTAACAGCGCCGGGCAGGTCCTGTTGCAAAAACGCTCCTGTTCCAAAGATGTTCAGCCTGGTCGCTGGGATACCAGCGTTGGTGGTCATCTTGATCCGGGAGAAGATTATCAGACCGGCGCTTTAAGGGAAATGGCCGAGGAGTTGGGGATTGTGAACCAGCCTCTTAAACTCTTATATTCTTATCCTCACCGCAACGCCTTTGAGTCGGAAAATGTTACTTCTTTTTGGCTCTGCTACGACGGGGTTATTGAGTTTGATCCGCAGGAGATAGAGGCGGTTGTTTTTTACTCCGTGGAAGAAATTGCTCAAATGTTAGGCACTGGATTGTTGACCCCGAATTTTGAGGATGAATGGTGTTTGTTTATGGAGTTGGAGATGGGAAAAGAGGTTTAAAGACTCTATTTCCAGACATTTAAGTATTTTGGTTGGTTTTTATTTTAACTATTTTTTGTGTTGTAATAGGATCGGCCTGAAAAATCAACAGTCTTGATTTGCCTATAAAAGCATCACAGTATAACGGCCTGTGCATAAAAAAATAGCAACTTGAGGCTTTGGTCCAAAAAGATTCCTTTGTGTATAACTCTTATTCTTTTAAAAAACGTTTTTGATTCAGTGTGTTAACTTCATATTTCAAGTTGTTTAGTCGTTTTGGCAAGGGAATTGCTAAGTTCAAATGGCAATAAGAAAAGAACTTTTGGTTGTGCTTGATTTACGGCAAGTAGATATACGGTAAAAGACTGGAATTAATCGAATAGAATATTCCTTCATTTGCCTATTTTTATTCCGGAGGTAAGACAAATGAAAAAAGTTGAAGCGATCATCAAGCCGTTTAAGCTTGACGAAGTTAAAGAAGCGTTGAGTGAAAGTGGCATTCAAGGTATCACTGTCAGCGAAGTAAAAGGATTCGGACGCCAGAAAGGTCACACTGAACTTTACCGTGGTGCTGAATATGTTGTCGATTTCATTCCCAAGATTAAAATAGAAATTATTGTGCAGGACGATATGGCTGCCAAAGTTGTTGAAGTGATTTCCGAGGCTGCTCGTACTGGTCGTATTGGTGACGGTAAGATTTTTGTCTCAAATATTGAAGAGGTTGTTCGTATCCGTACCGGTGAAAGTGGTGTGGATGCGTTGTAATACTTAGTTATTCAAGCCGGGGGTCTCATAGCCGTCGGGTGTGGTTCTGAAAACGCATTTTAAATCTAAAGGAGCAGCGCAATGACGCCAAATGAAGTACTTGAGTTTGCAAAAGAAAATAATGTCCAGATGGTCGATTATAAGTTCCTTGATTTTGTCGGTATCTGGCAGCATTTCACCACTCCGATAAGTGAGTTTGAAGAAGAGGTCTTTGAAGACGGTCTGGGTTTCGATGGATCTTCCATCCGCGGTTGGCAGCCGATCCATAACAGCGACATGGCTATCGTTCCTGATCCCAGTACCGCCATGATCGACCCCTTTGTCGAAATGACCACCCTGAGCTTGATTTGCAACATCGTTGATCCGATCACCAGAGAAGGCTACAGCCGCGACCCCCGTTATATTGCGCAGAAGGCCGAAGCTTACCTTAAGTCGACCGGTATCGGTGACACGGCCAACATCGGCCCAGAGCCGGAATTCTTTGTGTTTGAAGACGTGCGTTATGCTTCCAGCTGTAACCAGTCCTTCTATAGCGTTGACAGCACCGAAGGTATCTGGAACACCGGTCGGGAAGAATACCCTAACCTTGGCTACAAGCCCCGCGTCAAGGAAGGATACTTTCCTTGCGCCCCTACCGATTCCCTGGTTGACTTGCGTAACGAAATGGTTCAGGTCCTGCAGAGCGTCGGCATGCGCATCGAAGCTTCCCACCACGAAGTGGCCACCGGCGGTCAGTGCGAAATCGACATGCGTTTCGATTCCCTGGTCAGCATGGGCGACACCCTGCAGTGGTTCAAGTACATCATCAAAAACGTTGCTGTTCGTAACGGTAAGACTGTAACCTTTATGCCTAAGCCTTTGTTTGGTGACAACGGTAGCGGTATGCACTGCCACGTTTCGATCTGGAAAGACGGCGTAAATACCTTTGCTGGAGACGGTTATTCCGGTCTGTCCAAAAATGCCCTTTATTTTATCGGCGGCATTATCAAACACGCCAAGGCCCTGTGCGCTTTTACCAACCCCAGTACCAATTCCTACAAGCGCCTGGTTCCTGGTTTTGAAGCTCCGGTGAACTTGGCTTATTCCGGCCGTAACCGCTCCGCCGCTCTGCGTATCCCGACGACTTCGAATCCTAAGTCCAAGCGTGTTGAGTACCGGACTCCCGATCCATCTTCCAACGGTTACCTGTGTTTCTCTTCCATCCTTATGGCTGGTTTGGACGGTA
>CAZKQY010000050.1:0-5224 GCA_964555005.1 uncultured Syntrophotalea sp.
GAAAAGAGTTCGCCGAAAGCAGCCGCCACCCCCGAGCCGAAAAGCTCTCCAACGTTCTCTACATCGCTGCTCAGGCGGGTTACAAGCCGCCCGGAGGGATGGCGATCAAAGTAGCTCACCGGCAGTCTTAGTACTCGGGCAAAGCCCTGCCGGCGCAGATCCGCCATAATCCGCTGACCAACCCCCTGGGCCAGGTAAGCTTGGCCAAAGCCGAGCAAACTTTCGCCGCACACCGTAAACAAAAACAAACCAATGATCCATTCCAGGCCGGCCATTCGCCCTGGCACGATATAATCATCGATAGCCACCTTGACCAGATAAGGCTGTACCAGTCGGGCCACGGTGGCCAAGGGCAACAACAGCATAGCTCCTGTCGCGCTACGGCGATAGGGCAGCACCAGACGCAAAAAACGCCGAAACAAGGACCAGTCGAGGGAACGTCCGGTCACCTCGTCCATATCAAACATGCCCCGTTTCATGCCAGACCCTCCAGTTCCTGCTTCAATCGCTCCTGCTCCAGCAATCGCGCATAGCGGCCCCCCAGTGCCAGTAACTCAGCATGCGAGCCCTGCTCGGCCACCCGCCCTTGATCGAGAATGATGATATCATCGGCCATCTCCAGCAATGACACCCGGGCCGAAACCAGCACCACCGTTTTGTCTCGCAATAAAGGCCGAAGAGCCTGCCACACCTGACGGGCCGTGGCCGCATCGAGATGGCTGAAGGGATCGTCAAGCAACCACAGACTGCCATTCCTGGCCAGAGCCCGGCCAAGGGCTACCCGCTGCCGTTGACCACCGGACAAGGCCTTACCCCCCTCGCCGACCCGGGTGGCAAAGCCCTCTTCAAAAGCAGCCACCTCATCACTCAGGCAGACCGCATCGGCAACCTGCTGCAGCAGTTTTTCATCACCGGCGGGCATCCCATAGAGCAGGTTGTCTTGCAGGGAACCGGAAAACAACCGTCCTTCCTGTGGCACCACCGCCAAACGTTTACGGTGTTCCGCCACATCGATTGTGGTCAGGTCCTGACGGTCAATACTGATTTCGCCAGGCCGGGACGGATAGAAACCGGACAGCAATTGCAACAGGGTGCTTTTGCCAGAACCGGTGGACCCGCTGATGCCGACTAAACTCCCGGCGGCCAGGGACAGGGTGAAATCCTGCAGCACCGGCTGATCAGTGTAAGCAAAATTCAGCCGCTGAATCTCCAACCTTGGTGCCACAGAAGCAGCCACCAGCGGCAACCTGGCAACCGTGGGAAGAGGTGTCAGCAAACTGCGCAACCTCTCGAGGCTGGCCATGGCCCGTTGCCCCAGGCTGAGCACCCAGCCGAGCATCAAAGTCGGCATGGCCAGTTGCATAAGATAGGCGTTAAAGGCGATCAGCTCGCCAAGAGAAAGCTCCTTGGTCACGACCCGGGCCCCGCCGATATAGAGGATCAGCAAAGTGCTGATCGGGGCGATCAGAGCCATGACCGGACCGATCAGGGCCCGCAACTTGGCCAGCTTGAGAGAACTGGCCAGATACTCTCCGTTAAGCTGCGCGAAATGCTCGCAACGTACGCCATGCAGACCGTAACTACGGATGACTGCCTGACCGGAAATCCCCTCTTCGAGGGCTTCACTGATGCGCCCCAGGCCTTTCTGTACCGCAGAGGAGGCGGTTAACAGGCGGCCGCTAAGATACTTAACCAGCACCAACAGCAGCGGATAGGGAATCAAGGCGAGCAGGGTTAACGATGGAGACAGGGAAAAGAGCAGACAGAGGGTCAGCAGGTAAACCAGAACGGTGTTGATCAGAATTAACAGACCAAAGCCGGCCATAGTGCGGATATTGGACAGATCATTGGTGCAACGGGACAGAAGATCGCCGGTACGGTGTCGATCGAAAAAAGGGCCTTCCCGGCACAACAGGCTGGATAACAGATCCCGCCGCAAATCGAGCTCCATGCGGCAGGCGCTGCGCAAAAAGGCAAACCGTGACAACAGCCGGGTGCCGAAACGCAGCAACGCTGCAACCACCAGTACCACCGCAGCCAGCAACAATTTCCGGGAGGCGCCCTGTTGCGCCGCATCAACTCCCACCTTAAGCATCCAGGGCAACAACAGCCCCAAACCATCGGTCAGCAGCAGCCAGACCAACCCGACCAGCAACAAAGAACGGTAGGGCCTGAAATAAGGTAGGATCAGACACAGGCGGGACAAGGGCGCAACCTCTCAAAGGAATCCGAGCGGGCAAAAGCTTATGGGTTAAACATTGGCTCGGACGGATCGACTATCTCGCCGATCAGATCGTAGTCGGAAGAGTCGGTAATGCGTAGCGACACAATATCGCCGATTTCCGCCAGACCATCGGTAATATAAACCTGACCGTCAATATCGGGCGCCTGACGGATACTGCGACCACTAAGCAGCAGTTCGGTCTCCTCACTGTAACCTTCCACCAACACCGGTTCAATACAATCGACCAACGCCCGGTTACGGCGGAAAGAAACCCTTTGTTGGGCCTTCATCAACTTTCCCAGACGGCTTTTTTTGATGCGCTCAGCCACCTGGTCGGGAAAAGTAGCCGCCGGGGTACCCTCTTCGCGGGAATAACGAAACACCCCCACCCGATCGAAGTGCCCTTCATTGACAAAGGCCAGCAGCTCGGCGAACTGGGATTCAGTCTCCCCGGGGAAACCGACGATGAAGGAGGTGCGCAAGGTGAGGTCGGGAATGGCCTGGCGCAAACGCTCCACCAGACCGCGAACAGCCCGTTGATCGATACGCCGATTCATCAGCCTGAGAACCGTATCATTGATATGCTGAAAAGGCAGATCGAGATAATTGCAGATCTTCTCTTCGGCGGCCATCAACTCGATAAGTTCATCACTGATGCCTTCCGGATAGGCATAGAGCAGGCGCAGCCATTGCAAACCCTCGACTTTAACCAGTTCCCGCAGCAAACCGGCCAGGGTCGAACCATCATTGCGATCAGCCCCAAAAGCGGTCAGGTCCTGAGCGATGAGGTTGACCTCCTTCACTCCATCGGCCACCAGACCAGCGACCTCGGTCACCACCGATTCGATGCTGCGCGAACGGAGCGGACCGCGCAACTGGGGGATGATACAGTAGGAGCAGTGATTATCACAGCCCTCGGCAATTTTGACGTAGGTCGAGTAAAAAGGCGAAGATTTAACCCGCGGAGTGGTGTGATCGTAGAGATACCGGGGGATATCAATCGCCTGCAGGGACCCGCCTTGGGGCTGATGAGCATCGATCAGCTCAACCAGACGCGTGAACTCGCCGGTGCCGATAAAGATGTCAACCTCGGGCAAGTCTGCTACCAGCTCCTTGGCATAGCGCTGCGGCAAACAGCCGGTCACCACCAGCAAGCGGCAATTGCCGTTCAACTTGTGATCGGCCACCTCGAGAATAGTTTCCACCGATTCTTCTTTAGCGTCCGAGATAAAGGCGCAAGTATTGACGATGATGATCTCGGCCTGGGATTCGTCGGTAACAATTTCAAACCGCTCAGCAGGAAGATGACCCAACATAACCTCGGCATCAACCAGATTCTTGGCACAGCCGAGGCTGACCATACTCACTTTCTGTTTACTCAAAACAATCACTTTCTCTCTTGCAAAGGGCCGTAGAAACCATCAAACCTAAGAACGCATATTGACGAATTGCAGCTCGATGCCCAGATCCTGGCCCTTGAGCAGTTGAATGACCTCCTGCAGATCGTCGAGCTTCTTGCCCGATACCCGCACTTGGTCGTCCATGATCTGCGCCTGGACCTTGAGCTTGGATTCCTTGATCTGCTTGATGACTTCCTTGGCCTTCTCCTTGGAGATGCCCTGGACGATGGTCACCCGCTGGCGGACCGCACCGGCAGAGGCCGGCTCTTTTTTACCGTAATCTAGACACTTGGGCGAGATGCCCCGCTTCACCAGCTTGCCCTTGAGAACATCGACCACCGCCTGCAGCTTGTAGTCATCGGCTCCCAGCAGCACGATGGCCTCCTGTTGCAGATCGATCTCGTTATGGGTACCTTTGAAATCATAACGCTGACCGATCTCCTTTAAGGCCTGATTGACGGCGTTGTCGAGTTCCTGCATGTCAACTTTGGATACAATATCGAAACTTGGCATCTTTTTGCCCTCCTTATTGCGTTCTTGCAGATGCATATTTCTTCAATGAAACAAGGACTTATAGCATGACATCGCGACCAGGGGAAGTTTAATCAGGGGCCATGCCGCAGACAAGGGGAAAACCAAACTACAAGCCCCTCTGCTAAAACCCGAACTGCTGCTGGTCGGGCCGCAACACCTCAATTCCGTCCGGCACCTTAAAATCAAACAAGCTGTCCTTCAGCCCCTGATTAATTCGAACATTACGAAAGGTAATAGTGGTGCGACTTTCGTTAGGACCGAACACCGTAGCGATTCGCACCGGATAGACCGGCTGCTGAGCTGGGCGTGCATAGGCCACGACCGCCCGATCGATGACCAGTTCGAGCTTTTCAATAATAGCCGAAGGCTTGCGAGGCTTAAGCAACAGTCGATAATTCCCGTCTGTGTCGAGGACTGGGCTAGCCCAGGCGACAGTAAAGCGCTTTGACAGCTGAGCCAGGCCGGTCAGAAACGCCAACGGATCGTCGACACTCTCACTACTCTCATCGGGCAGCGGCGACTCCATTACCTGCTGATTCTCCGGCAAATAGACCCACACCATACGGCCGTCAGAAATAATCTGCTGTACACTCGGCGTCTGATATTCCCAGCGAAAACAGGGCTGCAATTGTTGATTATGACGATCGAAGCGAACCGCTACCCTGCCCTGGCCTTCTTCAACCCGATCGAGGGAACCGAGGTACGCCTGTTGCAAAAAATCAGCCTGCAGGTCTTCGATGGAGGCGCCAGGCGCCGCATTGGGCCGAAATTGATATTCCAGACCTCGAACCACCGTGTCCAGCAACTCATCGCTACCGTTGGCCAGAACGCTGGTGGCGAAGAGTGTTACCAGTAGAACGGCGAGAATGGATATATATTTCATAGAAGTTTTTCTCCTTTGCTTCAAATTTCAGACTCGGCCGGTTCCGCCCGGCCGAGCGTCTTACTTTTCTTGACCACCAAGAAAGTTGCATTCGTAAAAACTCACACTGGATGGTTAAGAAAAGATTTCGTCTTGCAATGCCGGGTGTTTTTCGGGGGGTGAAGGCAACCGTTTGGTATGCCC
>CAZKQY010000051.1:0-3336 GCA_964555005.1 uncultured Syntrophotalea sp.
GTATAATCCCTCGGCGCGATGGCCCAAGTCCCCTTCGATGCCGAGCATGGGATATTTATTTGGCACTACCCGTACCCGCCATCCCGGTTGATTGGGTGGACTGCCGTCAGGGCGCAGGGCAAAGATTTCAGGGGGGGGTTTGTTTTCCTGGCCATAGCAGAAAGGACAGGCGGTGGTGGTCAGTTTTTGACGCTCCAGAAAAAAATCTTTTGGGCCTCGGCCCCGTCTGTCGGCCACGGCAACCCAGATGTTCTTCATCGGGTCCCAACGCATTTCGGCCATGGCATATCTCCTTCTAGTAGTTTGCAGAAAAAGTATAGTAGTAGTTCGCTGATCAGACGAACCAATGTTGCATTTCCAGGTCGGCGCCCCAATAGCTGAGTCGGATGGACCCCTGGTTGGGCCAGCGGGCTGTTTCGTGTCCCGCTCGATGCAATTGACAGGATAACTCAAATTCATCCTTGACGGCTAGTCCTATAGACTCGAGGTTTATAGCCAGCTCGAAAATTGTTTGGTAGGCTGCCTGGGCCGCAGAGATCAGCTCCCGGCCGTTGTCGTCCCTGACGGTAAGCCGGCCGTCTGCGGGTATAAAGTGTACTCGCCGATTGTTCTGCCCGGAAAAACGAATCTCCAGCACGGCATCCTCGGCGTTCAGCTCTTCTTGCCAAGTGCCGAAATCGATCCGCAGATAAAAGTTTTGTTTATCATAACCGAAATAGACCCCGGTCAATTCCTGCCCGGTGGCATGCATGGCGCCACCGGACTGCAGTTCGACGCTGCCGGCCGCCAGCCACTCGAAATAGTCGTTGACCCGGCCATCGATCTGCGGACTGATCAAGGCCATGGGTTCATGAACACGACTGTGACGTAGCGGTGCCTTGATGGGGTGGTGCAGAAAATCGGGCACGACCAGACCGGCGCTGCGGTACAGGGCCTGAAGCTGCTGGCGGAACAGTCCATCAAAGGTTTCCGCCTGAGCAGTGGGGTGATGGTCGCCAAACCACCAGAACCAGTCGCTTCCTTCGGCTCGCAACAGGTGCAGCAACGTCTCGGGAAGATACTGCCCAGCGCTTTGCTCGGTTTCTTCGGTGATGGTTTCCAGCCGTGCCCGCTGCAGCCATTGCCAGGCCGTGTTTTCTTCGCTGTGGCCGATCCAGACGTCGAAATCGCCGTTAATCCACGACCCTGCTGCAAGTCGGGGTAAATCCATTTTTTTTCGGCCCGTTAAGGCTTCGCCGACGGTCACTGTTTGCAGCGTGGCATCGTTTTGCAGACCGTGGTAGAGAGCCTGCAGAAAAGGGTAGCCGTTGTCGGCGTAGCTTTCCCAGCAATTTTCACCGTCCAGAATCAGGGTCACCAGACCGCCCGGCGCTTGTATTCCGATGGTCTGCAGTCGTTTCAGCAGATCCTCAGCCGCCCGTTGTGGATCCCAGTGGGCATAGACGAAGCCGATGCGGTCGGATAGTTCCCGGTCGCGAAACAGTAGGGGCAGTCCCTGGAATTGGTAGGGGCGATAGAGCTGGGTCCGATCTCGCAGGCCGTCTGTCAGGCTGTTGGCCAGAATAGCTTCGTCGGAGGCTGCCCACAGGGCCCCTTCTTTTTGCAGGATGGTCAAAGCTGCGGCGCTGACCGCCCCTTCCGCCGGCCACATTCCCCGTGGCTGTTCGCCGAGGTGGCGGGCTGCTACCTGCTGGCCGTAGCGTACCTGTAGCTGAGCGTCTTCGGGAAAACGAAAGGGCTGCGTCGGCAATGCGGCATCCTTGCGGGCGCTTCGCGCCACTTCGCTGTCACAGAGCAGCGGCAGGATGGGATGGGCATAAGGGCTGATGGAGAGCTCCACGGCGCCTTCCTGTTCGGCCAGCCGAAAGGCTTCCAGTACGCCGGTCACTACCTGGTCGTAACAGTCGAGCAGGGCCCGTTTATCCCCTTCGCTAAAAGCCGCGCCTTTGTGTAACAGCGACCTTACGGTGATTGATTCCCGGCGCAGATAATGTCCGGACCAGGCCAGCAGAAACCAGACCTGCAAATCACGTAGATCCTGCATCTGAAAACGTTTGGCCGCCGCCGGGCCGCTGTCTTCGCCCCGCAGTCGGGCTAGGTCGCGATAGCGGCCATGGGGGCGAATATGCCGTTCGTAGTGAACAGAAAAAAAGGAGCTCACCGTGAAGGTGCGTTCCTCTGCCGTCATTTCCAGTGGATCCTTGCGTGCTGCTTCCAGCCATAAATCCTTTGCCCGGCCGGCCTGATAGTCCGCCAACTGTTCCAGCAGAGTCGGTACCAGGTTGAAGGTCAATCGGGTGCCCGGCACTTCCCGCGCGGTACGCAGCATTTCGCTGTAGTCCTTGACGGCATGCAGATAGACCCAGGGCAACAGAATTCGACCGCTTGCCGGTTCACGATAGTCGGGCTGGTGCATATGCCAGATCAGGGCCACTTGCAGGGCTTGCATGATACCTCCGAGACCGCCATTTAGACTTGCAGAAGTTCCTGTTTCCATTGTTCAACCCGCTGGCAATAAATTTTCAGCAGGGCGTCGGCCTGCTTGGCAACGACTGATTCGGTAATAATGTGCATGATAGGCCGATGTTGGTCGGGCAGCACCAGCACCCAGTCGTCGTCGATGCGCACTTTGACTCCGTCGAGGAACGATGCTTCAAGATCTACGGAATGTTCGCTCAGTTTGCGCATCAGGCCACCTTTGAGTTCCCAGGAACACGGGATTTGGGCGTGGCGGTAGCTGCGCACCGGCAGGTTCTGGTGAATGCCGCCCAGGGTCTGCCCGGTGCGGGCCATTAGTTCGAGGATCTTGGCGATGCTGAATAGACCGTCGAAATGGGGTTGAAAGGGCGGAAAGGCCAGCCGGCCGTCCATGGCTGCCACCAGCTGAACCTGCCGTTCACTGCCCGCTTCCACCAGAGAGCGGGCGTTGTTTTTGGTGCGTTTAACCGTCATGCTCCAGTCGCTGGCCAGTTGCTCTACCGTTTCTGGCGCTGCCACCGGCATAACCAGTGTTCCTTTGTGCTCGGCCTGGCAGACCAGAGCCGCGACGCAGTTGAGCAGATCGATTTCGGACAGAATGAAGCCGGTTTCGTCTATCACTCGAAGCTGTTCGCCGGAGGAACAGATCCAACAGCCGACGGTGGCCCCGAGGCAGGTAACGATGCGGGACAGCTGATCCAGAGCCTGTTCGATATCCTCTGGTGAACTGCCGGTAACGCTCTCGTCGACGTTGGAGTTCAATTCAATGATCTGACAGCCGAGTTGGGTCAACAGCCTGGGCAGCAATTCGCCGGCTGGCGAGTGATTAAGGTCAAGGACCACCTTGGGCGCGGTACT
>CAZKQY010000052.1:0-8898 GCA_964555005.1 uncultured Syntrophotalea sp.
AAACGCCGCCCCGCGATTCACCAGAACCTGACATCTCGGGAAACCATTAACTCGCTAACTCAACAGGGGCAACTCTCCATTTCCAGCTGAGGCAAAACAGGTTTGCCCTACAAAAAAAACTATGTTATGGTCTATCTAACAAATCAAAATCATAAAAGACGGCACGCGAAGAGTTGAGATCTTTTGTGAGAGGCACCAGCGACCCCAATCAGGCACAAACAGACTACGAGCTTCACTTTCATCAGCACGATCAGCAGCACCTTCCCGCCGGGCCCCGCCGTCAAATCGTTTTACCCGAAGACCAGCCGACCAAACCACAAACCTGCGCCAAGAGAAACCTCTTCTCGAAAAACTTGAGGGACCTGGCACAGCTGCCCCGCTTTTACCTGAAACGGGCACGCAAGAAAGGAGCAAATTGTGGACAGAACCAAATACTTAAACAAGCTGAACCAAGTTTCACAACTGGCAGACATACCCGCAAGCGAGCTTCGCAAATTACAGAAAGTAGAACAACGCTACGCTTTTCGCAGCAACGAGTACTACCACTCCCTCATCAACTGGAACGACCCCAAAGATCCGATTCGCCGCATCGTTATACCCCATCAGGATGAGCTGCAGCGCTGGGGACAGCTCGACGCTTCGGGCGAACATAATTATGCCAAAACCCGCGGATTGGAGCACAAATACCCCGACACCGCCCTGCTGTTGGCCAGCAACGTTTGCGGCTGTCTATGCCGGTTCTGCTTTCGCAAACGGCTCTTCATGGCCGACAACAATGAGGTCAACCGCGATGTCTCGGCCGGGCTTGAATATATTCGCAAACACCCGGAGATCAACAATGTACTGCTAACAGGCGGCGACCCCCTGCTACTCTCGACCCGTAACCTGGAAAAAATCATAGCTGAGCTCCGGGCCATAGACCATGTTAGAATTATCCGCATCGGCAGCAAACTACCGGCGTTCAACCCCTTCCGCATACTGGAAGACCCAAACCTGCTAAGCATGCTCAAACAATACAGCCTGCCCGACCGCCGCATCTACCTGATGGCTCATTTTAACCACCCTCGGGAATTGACTACCGAGGCATCCCGCGCCTTAGCACAAGTCCAGGAGGCTGGGGTCGCAATCATGAACCAGACCCCACTGATTCGTGGCGTGAATGACGATCCCGAAGTCCTGGCCGAGCTGTTCAACAGGCTGTCCTATATGGGCATCTCCCCCTATTACGTCTTTCAATGCCGCCCAACCGAGGGCAACAGCGCCTACACCGTGCCCATCGAAGAAGGCTATCAGATCTTCTCCCAAGCCTTAAGCCAGTGTTCGGGCTTGGCCCGGCGCAGTCGCTACAGCATGTCCCATGTGACCGGCAAGATCGAAGTAGCCGGAATGAGCGATGAGCAAATTTTCTTCCGCTACCACCGCCCAGCCGACCCCGATCAGGATCCCGGCGAAATCATCGCATACCAACGGAATCCGGATAGCTACTGGCTCGACGACTATCCGGAGAACACACCTGCCGTCGTGGTTAACAGTCGGTAAACGTAGTCTTTCTCAACCCCGCTCATCGGTCAGCGCCACCAGCTCACAACAGGAGCGCTTGATCAGATGAAGGTCAAACATTTCGCAGGAACCATGTTCTACCGGAAAATTGAACAAACCGCCACCAAGGTCAAAAACATGATTGCCCTGCTTCAGAATCAGCGCGCCTAACCTTTGCGGCAAATCGGGAAAACACTCCTTCGCTTGTCGGCCGCAGCCCCGCAACATCACGCAACGCCCCTTACGACTGACCTGGCCCGCAGTAGTAATACCGATGACCGCCAAACCGTAGTACTCCCAGAGATTGCCGTAAACGACTTGCATCCTGTACCCTAAGCAGCTATACCGCGTAGCTGATCAACGAGAAAATCGAAAATAGCCTCGCGCTTCGGTTTATAACCGGCAGGGATGCTGTTGACGATCTCTTCCAGCGCATTAAGTAGCTTCCCGTCGTTAACCTTTAGCTCATTCATCACTGCCTCAAACATCGGAATCACTTCATACAGATCATCACTGTCGAAAGGTCGCGCATCAGGTTTGCCTTGAAATTTTTCTTCTTCACGGGTTGCTTTCTTGCGACGGTATTTAAACTGCAGGTCCGATGTTTTAATAGAGATACCCACAACTGGCTCCTTCCATTTTTGCATTATTTTTAGGCAGACTCATGCACAACTGCCACAACCTCCGGCTTTGCTGCAGGCCGAACGACAATGGGCACGACCGTCCCGACCAGCTTCGCTGTGGCGAAAAGCAGCGAAACTCTCCCCATCAACCAGCCAACCATTTTCGTCCTCGTGGCCAACGAGCAAACCGCGCTTAATAAAGAGCAATACGTTGACAGGCGTGGTTCCCAGTGCCTGCGCCACTTCAGCTATCGACATGTCTAATGCCGCCCGTTGCTTATTTACCATGATTTTTTCCTTTCGATTCTAATAAATTGACGCAAACCACGAGACGTCAGTCACGATATGTGAGCATCCCAGGGAAAGAGCAGCCTGGTCAGCAGAAGCTTCCCTGTAAGATAAGTTTGCAGAGATCGCGCCATAAAAAAAATGCGGAACGGGTAAAAACCCGTTCCGCACATTTCATCGTTGAAAACCAGTACTAACCTTCGGCTTGACCTTCAGCCTGGCCTTCCACCGCATGCAACCTCTGCTTGAGCTCATTCAGCGTCTGCTCAAGAAGGTCAATCTGCGATTTAAACTGCGCCGCTTCGTTAATCGGCGGACCAGACAATGGCGCAGCATTAAAGGCAGGGGCAAAAGGCCAACCACCGCGTCCTACTGCTCCGCGACGAAAAGCCATCCCTCTTCCACCTGCGGCCCTGCCACGACCAAAACCACCACCAAAAAAGCCGCCCTGCGCATAACCCGGAACATTATATCCGGCACAATAGCCCAATTGCCGTCCATCCTGCGGTCCACTACCGAACGGACCTGTTCTATCTCCTCTTGGCATCTTCTGCTCCTTTCCACCATCCAGCGATGGTTGCGTCTGACACAAAGTATCTACCGACGCATATAATTGTTAGATGCTAGTTACACTTAGAGTGTAAAACCATAGCCTGGTTCTGTCAAGAGTAATTTTTATCCGCTGACCGATGAATTAATTCCAGTCAAAAAAAAACTGCAGGCCCCCTGGAAGGCCTGCAGTCACTACAAATCTGTTTCAGTCAAACAATATCGGTGCTTCAGGCCCGTCCGGAGCTGCCGAGTACCGCGTCGTTCTTGTGTTTAATAAGCCGAACCAATTCACTACGGGCGGCTCCGAGGTATTTACGGGGATCAAATTCGGCTGGATTCTGAGCCAGGTATTCGCGAACTTTAGCCGTTACTGCCAAGCGACCATCGGAGTCGATATTAACTTTACACACGGAACTGGCCGCTGCCTGACGTAACTGCTCTTCAGGCACACCTACGGCCCCATCCATCTTGCCACCATAACGATTGATCAATTCAACGTACTCAGGCAGGACACTCGATGAACCGTGCAACACAATGGGAAAACCAGGGATGCGCCCTTCGATTTCATGCAAAATGTCGAAACGCAGTGGCGGCGGAGCTTCGCCGGGCCCAACCTTGAACTTATAAGCGCCATGACTGGTGCCAATGGAGATAGCCAGAGAATCAACCCCGGTGCGGGAGACAAAGTCCTCAACCTCTTCAGGCTTGGTATAGGTGGAATGTTCGGCCTGCACCTCATCCTCAATGCCTGCCAATACTCCGAGCTCGCCCTCGACGGTCACATCGTACTCATGGGCATACTCAACCACCTTGCGAGTCAAGGCCACATTGTCATCGTATGCAAGGTGGGACCCGTCGATCATCACCGACGAAAAACCCGACTCGATGCAAGCCTGGCACAACTCAAAAGAATCACCGTGGTCAAGATGTAAAGCGATGGGAATCTGCGAACCCATCTCCCGGGCCATCTTCACCGCCCCCATAGCCATGTAGCGCAGCATGGTTTCGTTGGCATAGCTGCGGGCCCCCTTGCTGACCTGCACGATAACCGGCGAGGCTGTCTCCACACAAGCGACGACAATCGCCTGAAGCTGTTCGAGATTATTAAAATTATAAGCCGGGATGGCATAACCACCATTGATTGCTTTTTGAAACATCTCCCGAGTATTGGCCAACCCAAGTTCTTGATAATATGGTCGCTTGCTCATCTTTGTACCTCCGCTATAGTAATGCAACAGAAACTCAACACCTTAATTGTATTAAAACCCACTGGCCGGCAATGTCGTCGCTATCAAACACACAAAAATCGTAACCGATTACCTGCCCGACATCAAATAACTAATAACAGATTAATCAATTAAGTCCAGCTAAAAGGCATGCCATAATCGAGCGAATTGGGTTGAAAATTAAGCTCTAATTGTATATTGTTTACAGTTGTTTGGCCGCCCCGAACAGTCGATGACAGTCGATAAAAACAGCCACCGAAAGGGAGTAACCATGAATATGGAAAAATATCAAAAATACCTCAACGACTGGATCGGTCAGGATGAGACCGCCGAAACGATGCTGCCCCTGATCGGCCAGCTCTATCGTCACCGCGGGATCAACACCAACGTCTACGGCCAGTCACTGGTCAACAAGACGGTTTTCGACATCCTTAACGCCCACGGCTTTGCCCAACAGGTTCTAGGCAGCGAGCTATCGATTCTCGACACCTTTCCGGTTCTGCAAGCCATCAGCAAACTCGACCTGTCCCCCTCACGGATCGATATCGGCAAACTGACGGTCAAGTACCGAACCCAAAAGAACCAACAATCTCTTGACCAGTTTGTAACCCAGGAACTAACCAACGTCAATAATGGCCAAGGCTCCTTGCTCAGCGAACCCCAAGACGTGGTCTTGTACGGATTCGGCCGCATCGGCCGACTGCTAGCCCGGGTATTGGTGGAAAAAACCGGCGGTGGAGACAAGCTACGGCTGCGGGCCATCGTAGTGCGAAAAGGCACGGACGACGACCTGATGAAACGAGCCAGTCTGCTGGAGCGTGACTCGGTCCACGGTCCCTTTAGCGGCGTGCTCGCACTAGACAAAGAAGAAAACGCCATTATCGCCAACGGCAACATGATCCGTTTGATCTATGCCAACTCGCCGGAAAGCATCGACTATACCGCCTATGGTATCAACGATGCCATCGTCATCGACAACACCGGGCTGTGGCGCGACCGGGCAAGCCTCGGCAAACACCTTCAGGCAAAAGGGGTATCGAAGGTCATCCTGACAGCCCCCGGCAAAGACGACATTCCCAACATCGTCTTCGGCATCAACGATAACCTGATTAACGACAAGGAAACTATTTTTTCTGCAGCCAGCTGCACCACTAACGCTGTAGTACCCATACTTAAAGCCATCAACGATCGGTTCGGCATCAAAAACGGCCACCTTGAAACCTGTCATTCCTATACCAACGACCAGAATCTGATCGACAACTATCACAAAAAAGAGCGCCGCGGACGGGCCGCCGCCCTGAACATGGTTATCACCGAAACCGGCGCCGCCAAAGCATCGGCCAAAGCCCTGCCCGAACTGGCCGGCAAGCTGACCGGCAACGCCATCCGCGTACCGGTGGCCAACGTTTCTCTGGCCGTTCTCAACCTGAACCTTAAACAAGAAACCAGCGTTGAAGAAATTAACGGCTACCTGCGCGACCTGGCCCTTAATTCCCAACTGCAGAACCAGATAGCCTTTGTCAACTCACCGGAACTGGTTTCAAGTGACTTCATCGGCTCTCGTCATGCCAGCGTCTTCGACTCACTGGCAACTATTGTTAACGGCGACCGCTGCGTTCTGTACGTCTGGTACGACAACGAATTCGGCTATACCTGTCAAGTAGTACGCCTACTACAAAAAGTTTCCGGTCTCGAACTGCCCGCCCTGCCAGCCTGACCTGTAACCAGCCAGACAGCATAAAAAAAGAGGACCGATCCTATAGATCGGTCCTCTTTTTCAGTAGATCACTTTAAATAGCGAGGCTTTAGAACTTCTTCATAAGCCGCATTTTTTTACGTAGCCGGCGCTGGGCTTCTTTCTCTTTGCGCTTGCGCTTAACACTCGGTTTTTCGTAGAACTTACGCTGCTTCATTTCCCGAAACAGCCCCTCCTGCTGCAACTTACGCTTGAGTACCCGAATGGCTTTTTCGACGTTGTTGTCGACCACTTGGATTTCCAAAGACAATCACCTCGCTTTCACTTTTCTGTATACTTGAGCCCTCAGTATTTGAAGACATCAGATGATATTATGCAAATCGCACAAAAAGATCAAGAGAAAATAGACCAACGGCTTATTTCACCGCAAACAAACCGATACGAATACCGCCATTCTGCAGACCGGCGATTTGTGCCAGGGCCAAACCCGTAAGTTTGGCCAGGCGCGGGTCGGGGCACAAAAAGGCTCGTTGCCATTCAGACAGAACTCCGGCATATAATCCACCCAGAGCACGATAAGTGCTGTCCAATTCGCCGCGGCCGAGGCGAGCCCCGTAGGGCGGATTGGACAGAGCCAGTCCCGGCAATGACGCAGGCTGAGCCTGCCGACTTAATTCCACCGGCTGTAATGATAAATACTCAGCCACCCCGGCCCGTGCAGCATTGCGCCGCGCAGCTTCCAGCACTACCGCATCTCGATCGGCTCCAACTATGGACGGACAATAGTCTTTCCCTTGTTTAGCGGCCTCCAGTAACAAGGTTTGCCAAAGTCCCGACCGATAGTGCGGCCAGTCCATGAAGGCAAATTTTCGGTGCGCGCCGGGGGGCCGTTGCAAGGCCAGCAAAGCTCCTTCGATAAGAAAGGTTCCCGAACCGCACATGGGATCAAACAGCGGTCTCTCCCCCTGCCAACCGAGGAGCATAAGGATCCCGGCGGCAAGGGTTTCGCGCAGGGGCGCAGCTCCCACATCCTGCCGGTAGCCGCGACGGTGAAGCAACTCACCGGAGCTGTCCAGAGACAAACGGCATAAATCGTCCTCCAGCGAAACGATCAACAGTTGCTTCGGGCCCGACTCCTCTAAACTCGCTCCCCCCAGAGCCCGGATCATGGCCTTACTAAGAGTATCGGCAATACGCTCGGTATGCTGCAGCCGAGAACGACGAGAAGTCGCCCGAACCTGCAATTGCGTACCTGGTTTAATATAACGCCCCCAGGGCAACTGCAAAGCCTTGCGATAAAGGGTGGGAAAATCCCGACAGCGCAACTCACCAAACCGAACTACGACTCGGCTGGCGGTGCGCAACCAGAGGTTGGCCAGATACACTTCCCGCAATCCGCCACAGAAATCAACTCCACCCGCAACGGCCTTGACTTTGTCCATGCCGAGAGCGGTTAATTCAGCGGCACAAACTCCTTCCAGACCGGGCGCCGTTGCGGCGAAAAATTGTTCAATAGGCTGCTTTTTCACTTATAAATCCTCTATCTGACTGCGCACTGAAAGCTCACCATGAATCAGAGGGTTGGCGAAGCCAGGAAATTGAAAGATCTTGTTGGGATCGACAGGGATTTCCCCTGCGGACCTAAATGGTTTTCATCCAGAAACGGGGCAGTCGCTCCGACCGTAGGACTCGGCAGTTCATCGACGACCCCAGCGTCCCCATGGCGAGGGCCACTAAAACTTCCTCTCTCTCTCCGAACACTGGAACGTTAATTGCGATCTATTTAGCTGCAAGGTATTTTCCAATAGAGAAAGGAACTTGAGACAGATGTATACTCGATATTTCACCCCAGGACAGAGACTTCAGGTTAACACCCTGTGCGAAGATAATTTACCAGCCCGTCGCGAATCAATGAACGTCCTGTTCTCCAATTATGAACTCGATTATTTCAATGTTGTCATCCCCCATACCTGGCCCGCAATAGAAGGAATGCCCTTCCCGGAAGGACGTCCTCTGGAAATTATTTCAAAACGACACGGTCTTTGGCTCAAGACAACAGCTTCATTCCACAGCCAGCCGTCAGATAAAGTGATCCGACTGCGCATGAACAACGACCTCTTCATCTTTAACCATAACCCCCAACTTCGAATCGAAACCCGCATTGGCTTGCGCTACAGCGCCCAAAAAGGAAACTTGCCGGCCTTTCATCGGCAATGGCGGCAGCAGATCTCTAAATTGACCACCACCGCTACAGCCCTGACCGCTCCAACCTTCACTTGCGGCCAGGTTAACCTGAGCGCAAGCGGCATTCGCATACCGATCCAGACCGCGATGCAAAAAAACGATCTATGTCTTTTGATGCTTGCCCTGAACAAGGCGAGCCAACCGATCTGCACCCTGACCGAAGTTATCTGGACAGCGCCACGAGAGGAGAGCCAGGGCATCATCGCAGGCATGCAGTTTCTCAATATTCTGCAACAGGACCAGCTGCAAATCGAACAGTTTGTAAACCAGAGTCAGAAACAGCCAGGCAAGGCTGAGATTCTTGCCTGACCTGCCGGCAGAAAGGACATTTTTTGCCAACCCGGTCGGTCATTTCCCCCCCCACACCGCGATCTCAGCCGCAAACGCTATCAGGCAAAGCATTCGGCGGCGGCCAACGGGCCTGACAGCGCTTCCTATCCACGACACAACACAACGCAACCAATTGATTCACAATGACTTTTCTTGTCCATCCACAGATCCGTGGAAAACCCTGTGGGGAACACCCGCAGAGTACAGCGACAGTCCCCATGCCATGGGACATTTTAGCCTTTTGCTTATTTTTTAGGCACTTATTGACGAGCCACCGGAGCAGATCCCTCCCATCGCAGCGAATCTCAAGGTGATCGACCGCGCCTCCCTCAGTGACTAAACAGACAAAACCTTAAACCTCACAAATTTACAGAAAAAAACCCAGCTACAGGCCGGCCCG
>CAZKQY010000053.1:0-2222 GCA_964555005.1 uncultured Syntrophotalea sp.
AGCCACCTGCGGGGTCTCTACGAAGGCGACAACTCCGGCATCTGCCGAATGGGTCGCTCTATCGCACAAGCGACGTGAGCATTTTTTGCGACTGCATCACTCTTGAGGTTCTAAATATAATGAGACTGGCTCTTTTGTGCGTTTTGCTTCCTTCTTTTTTGCTCACCGCCTGCATGGGCGGAGGGGCTCCCAAACCTAAAAATGCAGAAGATTACTACCTTCAGGGCAAAGCTCAATTTGATGACGGCAACTATCTAGAAGCCATCACCTCCTTGGAAAAAGCTCGCGAAATCTTCGAATCGGCAGAGATCAACACCAAGGCCGAACTGCTGTTGGCCGACACCCATTTTGCATCGAAGGACTATCCCGAATCTGCCAGTGCTTATGAAATCTTTCTCAAACAACATCCGGGTCATCCTGAAACAGCCCGGGTATTGAGTTGCCTTGGCAAGTCTTATTTCAATCAAGTTCTGGCCATTGACCGCGACCAAACAGCAACCCGCAACAGCATTGTCACCTTTGAAAGCCTGCAACGGCTCTATCCTGATGACTTTCGGGCCAAGGAAGCCCCAAAGATCATTAGCTATTGCCGTAGCCTTCTGGCCCAACACGAACTTTACGTAGGCCGCTTTTACCTTAAAACCGGCGAGCATCGCTCGGCCATCAACCGGCTCAGTGCAATATACGAAAGTTTCCCGGAGTTTTCCGAGTTGGATCAGGTCGGGTTCTACCTTGGCCAAGCTTATCTGGCTAACGGCCACCCCACCTTGGCGGTCAAAACCCTGGAAAAATTGCTACACGATTATCCCAACAGCGAATATTACGCTAAAACGGAAAAGCTGCTACGCAATGAACTCTAATTTAGGCTTATAAAAAGCCCGGTGCATTGTTGGCCAAGCCTTCCCTTAAGGTCCGCATACCGCCCTTTGTATAGTTCAGCAGCATCGTAAACAACCCACTATAAATCTTGCGAAATCCAACGACATCCGGCCCGATCGGACGCATAGATCTACCGTCGAAAGCCCTGAATATTCACCGTGCCGACACCACGGCCAACCTAAGTCAATAGCCCGACGACATATACCGCCAGCAGAGCCGTACCTACCAGATCGAGGAGTAGAACCATGTCCACCCTAGAAAGCCGTATCGGTTGCCCGCTTCTGCGCAACCGGGTCAAGACCGTCGAAGAAGTTCTTCCACTGTTTAAAGACGGCATGAACCTGGGCTGGTCGGGATTTACCCCCGTTGGCTATCCCAAGGCGATTCCTAAGGCACTGGCAGACCATGTCGAAGCGAATAACCTGCAGGGCAAGCTGCGCTTTAACCTGTTAATCGGCGCCTCCGTCGGTACCGAAACGGAAGACCGCTGGGCTTCCCTGAACATGATCGCCCGACGCTGGCCTTATCAAAGCGGCAAGAACATTCAAAAGGGCATCAACAACGGGCGTATCCGCATGAACGATAAACATCTGTCGATGTTTGCCCAGGACCTGATGTACGGTTTTTACACCAAGGACCTGGGGGGCAAGCTCGACATCGGCATTATCGAGGCGTCAGGCATCACCCCCGACGGCGAAATTATTCTGGCCGGTTCCGTGGGCATCGCCTGCGAAATTATTCAGATGGCGGAACGGTTGATCATCGAAATCAATACCACCATCCCCTCCCATGAGGGACTGCACGATATTGTCATCCCGGACCTGCCACCGAATCGCAAGCCCTTCCTCATCAGCAAGGTAAGCGACCGCATCGGCAGCCCCTACGTGCCTTGCAACCCGAACAAGGTGGTTGCCATCATCGAATCCCGTGAGCCAGACAACGGCCGGGTCCTGGGCGCAACCGATGATATTTCCCAACGCATCGCCGGTCACATCCTTGACTTCCTCGGTGCCGAGGTCAAAGCCGGACGTCTACCGTCCAACCTGCTGCCCCTGCAATCGGGAGTCGGCAACATAGCCAACGCCGTAGTCGGCGGCCTGGTCAACGGCCCCTTTTCCAACCTGACGGTCTACACAGAGGTGTTACAGGACACCATGCTCGACTTCTTTGATTCGGGCAAACTGCAGTTCGCCTCCGCCACCTCTCTATCCCTCTCCAAAAAAGGTTTTCAGCGCCTTTACGACAAGTGGGACGAATACACCAGCAAGATAGTGCTGCGGCCCCAGCAGTTGGCCAACAATCCGGAAATCATCCGCCGTCTGGGCGTCATCGCCATGAACACC
>CAZKQY010000054.1:0-3945 GCA_964555005.1 uncultured Syntrophotalea sp.
GCGCGAGGGTATCGATCAACCAAGAACCTGATCAACATGGCTTACCTGATTGCGGGCAAACTGGATTTCAGGCTACCCACTTGAAACAGCGAGGAGCCCAATTTTAGTGGTTATGCGGGCAGCAGCGACGTTCTCGTCACAAACAGGGATGAGTGGATCCGGGTTACAAAGCAAGATTTTGCCCAAATACCCGGACAAATTCATATAGAAATGCTGAACTTGTCATTACAAGACCTTGCTGAAGACATTGTTGCCGTCACTGCATTTTTCCATATTAACCTGCCAGTACCCGAGCAGATACTTTCCCGAGAGACCGCCAGGCTAGTGCTAATTTTCCGGAACGAGAATAACGATTGGAAGATCGTGCACAGCGGGATCTCGATTCCTTATAGCTTGGCTAAGGATAGTGAAATCTATCCGATGTCTCGACTGGAAGAACGTAACCTCGAACTTGAACAGATTGTCGAAAAGAGGACGAAAGAGTTGGCTGAGGCTAACAGACTTCTGAAAATACAGAATAACACTGATGGTTTGACCAACATCGGCAACCGCCGCTTTTTTGATCAAATGCTCATCCAAGAATGGAATCGAGGCCAACGTAGCGGCACCCCGCTGGCGCTTATCATGCTGGATATTGACCACTTTAAACGATTTAACGACCTCTATGGCCACTTGGCCGGAGACGCTTGTTTACAGACACTGGCCAAAGGGTTAGCGGAATCAGGACGTCGTGCAGGTGATTTAGTAGCTCGTTATGGAGGTGAAGAATTTGTCATTCTTTTGCCAAACATGGACAAACAAGCCGCATTGAAAACTGCAAAGAACATCCATCAAATGGTCTTGTCACTTGCAATGCCCCACACTGACTCACCATCCGGTATCGTCACGGTGAGTCTTGGTGTGGCTATCCTCCAGCCATCAAACCAGCACCTTCCTGTTGAACTGGTGCGACAAGCCGACGCAGCGCTCTATCGCGCTAAAATAGCCGGCCGTAATTGCATTCAACTGGAAGCGTAGTTTGTGGTGTAAGGCGAACCTTGTTCCATAGACATACGCGTCGTGTCTAGTTGTTGCATCACAAATCACCACCTGTAATTCGTGCAGGTTTAACTTTCTGCGATTAAAGCTCTCGCCGCCATTCTTCAATCCGGTCAGCAATCAAAAAATTCGACCCCACCCTGCTGGCCAGAAGTCGGTCAGCCCTGCCAAAGGGAGCTATATGGCAGTCTAGCATTTTTCCCCATTCGATTAAGTGTCAGGTCCTTGACGATTCATTTGCAAAAAACAGCTGACCGTTATTTTCTGCTGGCGATAGAGAAATTAATGGCATAATGCTCGAAAAATGGTAAGTCATGATTATCCCGGCCTTTTCCTATGCAATACAAAAAGCGATCTGGCCGAAAATCTGGCAATTTTACACTAGATATAGATAACCGCATTTGCGCATGACAATTGCGTGTGAGTAATAAGGGGGGATGCAGGGTCTCCCTCCGTGACATAAACGATTTTAAGGACGGCGATTACAAAAAAATTGACTAGTGCCCTGTACGGTTAATCCTGTCTTCTAATTCTGGTCCTTTTGGACGCTGTCTGCGTTACACCTCCTCGGCTTAACTCAGGCTAGGCCTGCGTCGGCGCGCCTTGACAGCAATCAAAATGCCTCAGAATTAACTGACACGACTAACCAAACAAGACACCAGAGAGGATCTGTAAGGTGACTAGGATTTGCCCATATTTTTATAAACCAGCAATCGGATTTATGTTTCTGATAATCGTATTGTTGTTTTCCGGGTGTGAGCGTCAATTCGCTGACATCCCTGATTTTGGTAGTGTTCAGGAAACAAACGAAAGAAAAGCGCTTTTTTTCAGTTTTATGAGTCCCTTAATAAAAGCTGAAAACGACAGAATACGTCTCCAGCGCTCAAAGTTGGCAACCCTGTATCAGGAGTTCACCGCCAACAAACGGCCGGGGTGGCTGGATCGACGATGGCTTAAAAAACTCGCAGCAGACTATGACGTTAACCTTTCAGAACCCTATGAACAGGATCATTGGCAGTCTCTGCTGCAGCGTGTTGATATTATCCCCCGGGAGCTTGCCCTTATTCAGGCCGCAATGGAATCCGCCTGGGGGGATTCCCGGTTTGCAAAGGAAGGGAACAATTTTTTTGGTGAGCATTGTTCGGCGCCAGGCTGTGGCATTGTACCGAATGATCGCAGCGCTACCAAGACCTTTGAGGTTGCCGTATTTCAATCTCCAGCCGAATCCACCCATAGCTACATCCATAACCTGAATACCCATGACGCCTATAAAAATTTCCGCCACTTAAGATACCAATTCCGAAAGCAGGAGAAAAAACCTGACGGTTATGCTCTTGCGGAAACCCTCTTAGCGTATTCAGAAAGAACTATCGACTATATCCGTGATATTCAGGACTTAATTAGTGTCAACAGAGAGCTGATGGAAGACTTATGAAACGGGGAAAATCAAGGGGCAGATGTCAATCCTTACCATAAAGGCGTCGCAAAACCGATCGCGCACCCTGGCTTTCAGCAGCGGGACCTCACCAATCATGGAGTTAAAAAGGCTTTGGTGTCAGCAATAACAGGGAATGGTATAAACTCAAGAATAGGTGGTGGTTTTGATGTTTAAGTAAATGGCCGGCAGCAACTTAATGCCGGCGCGCCACCACGTAATCAGTCAGCTCCAGCAAGGCTTCCTTTACCGAGCCATCGGCAAAATCATTCAACCGGGCCTTAGCCTTAACGCACAGCTGTTCGGCTTGCTGCCAGCAGTAAGCGATGCCGCCGGTCCTCTCGATGATTTGCAGCACCCCGGCGAGATCAGCCTCCGACAATTCGGCCTGGCCGATCACAGCGATAATACGCTGCCGGTCTGCATCGGTAGCGTTGCGTAAAGCATGAATCAGCGGCAGAGTTATCTTGCCTTCGGCCAGATCGTGGCCCCGCGTTTTGCCAAAATCCGATTGGACAGCCACATAATCAAGAGCATCGTCAATAAACTGAAATGCCAGACCGAGTTCGGTACCAAAATGATGCAGAGTCTCAGCCCGCGGCCCATCATCGACCAATAGCGCACCGCATCGGCAGGCAGCGGCAAACAAGGCTGCGGTTTTTTTGCCGACAATTTCCAGATAACTCTGTTCTTTCAAATCAAGGTCAGAGCTGATAATCAGCTGCTGCATCTCCCCCTCGGCGAGCAGGGTTGCTGCCTCGGACAGGGTCTTGAAAACCGGCAGATTACCGGTTTCAACAATCATCGAAAAAGACTTGGCAAACAGATAGTCCCCGGCCAATACCGAGGCCTGGTTACCCCACACCACATTAGCCGAAGGATTGCCTCTCCGCAAGGTTGCTTTATCTACCAC
The DNA here is from genome assembly GCA_964555005.1 of uncultured Syntrophotalea sp. GTDB lineage: Bacteria > Desulfobacterota > Desulfuromonadia > Desulfuromonadales > Syntrophotaleaceae > Syntrophotalea_A. The sequence goes on from CAZKQY010000054.1 coordinate 3,387, forward strand.
GTCGTCATGCAGCAGGGTAGCGGTATGAATAAACTCCACCACACTGGCCAAGGCGATATGGTCCGCCCCCTGATAGCCACTGAGCCTGGCACAGAGCAGCAACAACATGGGACGAATGCGCTTGCCGCCACTAGCCAACAGGTATTGCCCCACCTGATTAATAAGGACGGTTTCAGAGTGCATGCTTTTGGAAAATTGTTCCTCGACAGCCAAAAGGTCGTCGTGAAGCAACCGCAGAGTTTTTTCCATAAACCGTTTTTTTCTCCTCAGTCACGCTGTAAAAGTACAACCTACAATATCCGGGATATGGACGAACAAAACCAGCCTAAAACACACCGGTGATGAATTTCCCTTTTCATGCTGAAGCCTCTTGCCCGGAATTGATACTGAAAGGACCAATGAAAGGAACTTTTTCAGCAATCAACAACCGCTGGAAGACGGCTCATCCTAAGAATTCCTGCCAACCTTGTCAAAACATTTCTCCTCCAGCCAAATCAACTAGGAACCTGTCGGACTTGACGGACCGAAACGAAAAATTGGCTGTTTGAGGCCAGATTTT
>CAZKQY010000055.1:0-3106 GCA_964555005.1 uncultured Syntrophotalea sp.
GTTGGTTGCCCACAGGTGGAAGATGGTCCAAGCGCGGTCTTGTAGGAGCGGCTTTAGCCGCGATAGTTGGTTGCCCACAGGTAGAAGATAACCCGAGGCGGTCTTGGAGCGGCTTCAGCCGCGATATAGATTCCATGATCCAATGCAGAGAAAAAGATGTTAACACCCGACAGACCCCATAGTCAAAACCTTCGCAGTGGTCGAATATCATTGCCCCACCAGGTATATCTGCTGACGACGGTAACCTGCGGCAGGGAACCCGTATTGTCCGATTTTTATCAGGCCCGGCTGCTGATCGATGTGCTGCGGCGCCAACAGGAAGAAGGCTTGGTTGACAGTTTGGCCTTTGTCGCCATGCCCGACCACCTTCATTGGTTGGTCGAACTTAAAAAGGGGGCTCTGGCCACCTTGATGCAACAGGTGAAGGGGGCAAGTGCCCGTCGCATCAACGCTCAGCGCGGCAGGACGGGTGCGCTCTGGCAGCCCGGCTACCATGATCGTGCTATTCGGCGCGACGAAGATCTGCGGGCGGTTGCCCGTTATCTGGTAGGCAATCCGATTCGCACCGGTCTGGTGGCGCGGGTCATGGATTATCCTCATTGGGATACGGTTTGGGTTGAAGGGTGATTTAATCGCGGCTGAAGCCGCTCCCACAGGTAGAGTGCACACAAGGTCATGCTTTTGTAGGAGCGGCTTCAGCCGCGATGGTTGGTAGCCTGTCGGGGAAATGGAATAATGGACCACGCAACCGCCCTGAAAAAAGCCGAACTGCTCCTCGCCTCCGGGCGCTATGGCAAGGTCACCGCCCTGTTGCTGCCCGTCTGCACCAGCTCCGACCGGGATGAACAGGAGGTTGCCTATCTGCTGCTGATCAAGGCGGCGCTGCTTGAGGAGGACAGTCGCCGCGCCATTGATTTTTCGCTCAAGGCTCTGGGGGCAAGGCTGGACACGGTAGCGGTTCGCCTTTGCACCGCCTGGGCTTATCAAGAGGCCGAACTCTATCTTGAGGCGCTCAAACATCTGCAGGTGGCCGTGCGGCAAGATCCCGAAGACAGCGCCGTGCAGGGATTGCTGGCGCAAATCTACCTGAACCTTGAACGCTACGAACTGGCTGAGCATCATGGGCGTCGGGCCGCCGAGTTGGCTCCGGGAGAGTCCTCTCACCTCGCCATTCTTGCGGCGATCCAACAAAATACGGGCAATCCCAAGGAGGCCCTCGCCCTGCTCGACAAAGCTCTAGCCATGGACCCTGCGGATACCAATTTGGTGAGTATGCGGGCGACGCTGGAGAAGGACAGCGAAAAGGGTATTCAACTCTTCAAGCGCGTACTGACCAGCAATCCGCAAGATCGACAGGCCGCGCGGGAATATCGACAGCTCACCAGGCGGCGCATCAACCGGAGCGACGGATTGCTGTTTGGCGCCTACACTCTGCTGAGTCTGTCCCTGGTGCTGTTTCCCCAACTTACCGAGGTTTCCGAGCCCAGAATCTACTTCTGGCTTTACCTGCCGGGGGCCTGGGTGCTGGGCAGAAACTGGCGCCTGGGACTGCCGTTTTTCCTGCTGAGTTTCGGCCTGCTCTCGCAGGTGAAGTCTGTGTCGTTTTCTCACTGGACACCTTTCGGCGTCGTATTTATGAGCCTCAGTTTTACGTTGAAATTCTGGTTCCTGCACATACTGGCTGACCTGTGGGCGAATCGAACGCGAAACAGTATCGAAAGCTTCAGGCTGCATCGGCGGCAGGGAACGATGAAGACCAAACTGATGGAGATGCTGGATGAAATGCTCCATCTCGATTCGGCGCTGGTGCTGTTGGGCAGCGCTTCCATCTGTCTGGCCACGCTGAAATGGTTGCCCGATTGGATAGGCTGGGGAGTGTTTTTGCCGCTGCTCATTCAGGTGAAGTATCGGGGGCGCAAGGGGTGGAGTTTTTATATCGTTTTGGCGCCGCTGTTTTACGGCGATATGGCCATTTTTATGGTGACGCGTTTCGCCGCGCCCAGCGTTTCCGTGGTGTCGGTTATTTTATTGATGCTGCTGCAACTGTACCTGGTTCATCACATGTATCTGCGAAAGGTTCGTTACGCTTATGCCGGATAACAGAATTCCCGCCCAAAACGGTGAAGAGACCGTGCCGACCCAGTTCACCGCGATCCTCCCGGAGAAAATCGGCGTCAGTTTTGCCGATATTGGCGGCATGGAGGAGCTGAAACAGCAGGCACGGCTGAAGATCATCATGCCCTTTAAAAATCCGGCGCTGTTCCAGAAGTTCGGCAAAAGCGCCGGCGGTGGTATCCTGCTCTACGGTCCTCCGGGTTGCGGCAAAACCTTCTACGCCAAAGCCATCGCCAAGGAATGTGGCGCGGCCTTCTTCAATGTGGAGATCGACGACATCCTCGATATGTGGATGGGACAGAGTGAAAAGAACATTGCCACCCTGTTTGCTGCCGCCCGCGCCCAGCGCCCCTGCGTGATCTTCATCGACGAGATCGACGCCCTGGGGCGCAGCCGCAACCGCAGCCGGCACACTTCGATCACCACCACGGTCAATAAATTCCTCGCCGAACTCGACGGCCTCGAATCGGACAACGCCAACATCCTCATCCTCGGCGCCACCAATGCCGTGTGGGATGTCGATGGCGCCTTCAAACGCCCCGGCCGCTTCGACCGGGTGATGTTCGTACCGCCGCCCGACGAGATCGGCCGCGCCGAAATCTTCCGCCTGGGGTTAAACAAATTGCCCGTGGCCGACGATATCGATGTGGCATCCCTGGCAAAGCAGACCGACAAGTTTTCCGGTGCCGATATCCACGGGCTGCTCGACCGCGCCGCCGAGCGGGTGCTGGAGGAGATTCTGCAAACCGGCAAGGAGCGGTTGATCACCGCCAAGGATATTCAAGCGGTGTTAAAGCAGACGCGATCCTCGACCCTGGAATGGCTGGAGTCGGCCAAGAACTACGTGGAGTTTGCCAATGCCACCGGGCAGTATGATAAGCTGAAGGGGTATCTGGAGAGTTCGGGTAAAAAACGGTCGATTGGGTTTTAAGAGCGAATAATATCGGCTGTTTGTAATGCCACCCTCGGACCATCGCGGCTGAAGCAGCTC
>CAZKQY010000056.1:0-1933 GCA_964555005.1 uncultured Syntrophotalea sp.
CTGCGGTTTCCTGCTGCTGCGAATAATGCATCTCCAGGCTCGAAAAGAAGCGCGAGGAGATACCTGTGGCCCCGCTATCCCGACCGAACAGAGTTGCCAGCAGCAAGGTCGTTCCCAGCCCCCGTCCCATGCCGCGCAGATGGTCGCGGCGGGCATAGTGCCCCAGTTCGTGGCCCAGGATCATGGCCAGTTCGTTTTCGGAACGGATCTCTTTGAGTAGCCCGGAAAATATCACGATGTGGCCTCCGGGTAAGGCCAGGGCGTTAATTTCTTCCTTGTCCATCACGCTGATGGAAAAATTGTAACGGTGTAAGGGCGACTCGGCCGGCACTACCGCCAGTAATCCATTGAGGCGTTGTTGCAGAGCCGGGTTTGATTCTTGCGTCAACTGCCCTAGCAGGTGCTGCCCGGCCCAGATCTCTACCGCCACCGGCACTCGCGGGGCAAACAGTTCGCTGATCAGCCAGAAGGCCAGATAAACGGCCAGCAGCAGGGTAAGCAGTCCGCCAAGCAGCCAGGCTAACTCGGTCAATGGGTGACCGGAAGAGACATTAACGTTCCCCGCCAAGGCCTTGGGGCTGAATTTCATTTATTGCTCAGAGTAATGGCCGTACCGTAGGCAATGGCTTCGACGCTGCCGACTTGTTTTTTACGATTGGCCGAGTTGCCGATGGCCGAGGTTTCGAGCCGCAGGTTGACCACCATGTCGGCCCCCTGAGCCAGGGCCTGTTCTTGCAGACGCAGGGTCGCTTCCCTCCGGGCCCGGTCGACCAGCGATTCGTAGGCCTTGATCCGCCCGCCGAAGAGGTTGCGCAGTATCGCCAGCAGTCGTTTGAAATAGTCGATGGAGATTACTGCGCTGCCGTGGACCAGAAAACTATGGCTAACCTGTTCATTGGTCAGGTGCGGCTCGATGGTCATGGTTTGAAAATTCAGTTTTTCTGCTTCTCGACGAGTGATGGAGGCGTAGTGGCGCCGTTCGGCTAGCGATCCGCAGCCATAGCCGACCCCCAGAAGTATCAAAAACAGCACCAGATCAAAATTAGCGGCAAGATTTTCCATGGGGATTCTCCGTTTATTCGACCCGTACTGCGGTGCCGTAGGCAAATAGTTCTGCGGCCCCCTGTGCCACCGACGAAGTGGCAAAGCGAATGTTGACCACCGCATTGGCGCCGAGCTGGCTGGCCTGCTCAACCATTCTATTCATGGCCTCTTCGCGGGCGTCCTGCAGCAGCTCGGTGTAGCCTTTCAGCTCGCCGCCAACCAGATTTTTCAGACCGGCCATGAGGTCGCGCCCGAGATGTTTGGCGCGAACGGTGCTGCCCTGAACAATACCGTAATGTTCGATAATTGCCTTGCCGGGCACTGTGTTAACATTTGTCAGGATCATGATTTTCCTCTGTTGTGGGTTGCCGGTTGATATGAGTTAGCGTTTATGGATAAGTTTGAATGCACGATCAGGTCCAAAAAATTATTAGGTCGGGTTTTAGTTCATTCGCTGATATCGCGGCCCATTTCCTTGGCTCGTTTTTGCCACAGTTTGCGGGCTAACTGCTGCATGTCCACGGTCTTGTCCCGTTCATCGACTATTTCCAGGCCCAGTAAAGTTTCCAGCACGTCTTCTAAGGTGAGAATGCCCTTCATGCCGCCGTACTCGTCGATCACCAGCAGAATATGGGCGCGCAACTGTATGAACTTGTCAAAGGCCAGGGACAGGGACAGGGTCTCAGATGCCGGGGTGATGGGGCGGATGTAACTTTTGAGGAGATTGGCGCTGTTGCCCCGAGCTTGGGCCAGCAGCAGGTCGCTACGCAGCACAAAGCCGCTAATTTGATCGGGATGTTCGCTGTAGACGGGAATGCGGGAAAAAGGGCTGCTGTCATGCTGATGATAATAGTCTTCGACGCGCATCGTCTCCGACAAGGAAAAGACC
>CAZKQY010000057.1:0-17025 GCA_964555005.1 uncultured Syntrophotalea sp.
TGCAATTAATTTTGGTAGAGGCAGTTGCCAGTAGCTCCAGATAATACCTAAAAGAGCGGCGAGTATCAGGGGGTTAGAGAACAGGCTGCGAGACCAGAAAGACCACCCGGTTTGCCGGGACCCTGTTCTATGCGGAAGCAGTAATACCAGAATGGACAACAGGTTGATGACCGGAACCAGGCAACCTATAAACATGCCGGCCCGGGCAAAGGCTTCATCGCCATAAGCACTAAATACGATAGGCAGGCCAATGTAGGCCAGGTTTCCTCGAAAGGCTCCTTGACTGAAGGCTCCGCGGTCTTTTCGTTGATACTTGCGACCCAGGGCCGCATAGCTATAAGAAAGGATCATGCCACTCAGCATGGCAAAGGTGGCTCCCGCGACCATTCGGCCGTTGAAAGTGGCAGCGAAGTCGGCGGTGGCGATCTTATGAAAGAGCAGGGAGGGTAAACCGATGAAGTAGACCAGCCGGTTGGCTTGATACAGAAAATAATCGTCAATCAGTTCGATGCGTCGGATCAGGTAGCCCAGACCAATAACGAAAAAAACCGGTAGAATGATAATGGCGATATCGGTAAATATCTGCACAAGTGGCCCTTTGTGTTTATGGTTTGGCCCAGCATACTCCGCCGCAGTAGTGGCGGCAACCTTGGAAAACATTTTGGTTTGCGGGGCTGGAATTTTAACGATTTCATCGCCGAGCTCAATCAACTCGGGGGAGAGAGATTCAATGACCGTTGATATTACTATGTGGATCGCATTTTCAGCCGGGGTTTTGTCCTTTTTCTCTCCCTGTGTCTTGCCTCTATTACCCTCGTATGTGACCTACATCACCGGTCTTAGTTTCGGCCAACTGCAGGAGGCGCACCCTGGTGCCCGTGTCCGGTTGACGGTGTTGTGTCACTGTCTGATCTTTATTGCCGGCTTCTCCGTCGTGTTCATTTTGCTGGGGGCCCTGGCCGGAATAGCATCTGCCTCTTTTCATGGGCAATTGAGGACGGTGTTGGTCTGGGTGCAGAAAATTGGTGGAATTCTGATTTTTCTGTTCGGAATTCACCTTAGCGGGTTGTTTCATTTTGGCATTCTGCTGGGTGAGAAACGGATTCATTTGCATCGCAAACCGGCCGGGTTTATCGGCACTTTTGTCGTTGGTTTGGCTTTTGCCGCCGGTTGGACTCCCTGCATCGGTCCAATTTATGGAGCTATCTTGGCCCTGGCCGCTGGGTCGGCTGCCGGACCCGGTCGCGGCATTCTGTTACTGACCGTTTATTCTGCCGGCTTAGGTCTGCCTTTTTTGTTGGCTGGGTTGCTCTTTCATAGCTTTCTATCTTTTTTTAATCGTTTTCGCAAGTACATCCGTCTGGTGGAGCTTTGTACAGGCGCCCTGTTGATGGTGGTTGGTATCATGCTGTTTTTCGATATGTTTGGTCTACTCACAAGCTATCTGTACCGCTTGCTGCCTCTTTCTGGCTGAGCTAGGAATCTGTCGGTCCACGGTAAATCAGACAGGTTCCTAAGATTCCTTTTTGGACTTGACAGTTACTGTCTGCTGCTGATATTTTTGAAAGTCAATTTCATAGGAGGGGTGATGACCGATAAACGTGCAATATTTCGCGAATTCGTGGCTCGCAAAGGGTTGAAGTGGACGCGGCAGCGGGAAGTGATTCTCGAAGAATTTCTCAGTTCGAAAGAGCACTTTTCCACCGAAGATCTTTATCTGAAAATTCGCAGTAAAAATCCACATATCGGTTATGCCACCGTCTATCGAACGCTGAAACTCTTTGCTGAGTGCGGAATCGCCGAAGAACGTGATTTCGGTGTCGGGCAGGTTCTTTATGAATTGCGCCACGGCGGGGATCATCACGATCACCTTATCTGCACCGGTTGTGGAGCCATTATTGAGTTTGAGGACGAGCGGATTGAAAAGTTGCAGGAGCAAGTCGCTAAAGACCATCAGTTCACCATAGCCAGTCACCGATTGGAAATCTTTGGTCTGTGTGCCAAATGCGCACGGGACTAAATCTTTTTTTGAATATTTTTTTAATCATCCTTTTTAAATAGAAATAATTGTAATGGCTTTTCAGAGCAAAACACCCCAAGGTGACCGTACGGTTATTCTGGTTGGAAATCCCAATGTTGGCAAAAGCGTTCTCTTTAATGCGCTGACCGGGGCTTATACCGTTGTCTCTAATTATCCCGGTACCTCCGTGGCTGTAGCACGAGGTCATTGCGAAATTAATGGCCAGCGCTATGAAATTCTTGATACTCCCGGTATGTATTCCTTATTACCGATTACCGAGGAGGAGCGAGTCGCTCGCGAGATGCTGCTACTCGAAGATGCCCATGCGGTCATTCATGTTCTCGATGCTCGTAATATCGAGCGTATGTTGCCAATGACTCTGCAGCTGATCGAAGCGGGCCTTCCGGTGATTCTGCTGGTTAATATTCTTGACGAAGCAGAACTTTCCGGAATGACGATCGATATTCCTTTGTTGCAGGAGAAACTCGGTATTCCGGTGGTGGGTGGGGCGATTCGCAACAAGCGTGGGCTAAATGAAGTTCGGCAGGCTATTGCCGAGTGTGACGGCGAGGAATTACCGTCCTTTGGTTATTCATCCGATCTGGAAAAGGATATTGCCAAGGTAGTGAATGCCTTGACAGGGGACTATCGACTGGATCTTCGCGCTCTGGCTTTACTGCTGTTGCAAAAAGATGAAGAGATTCTAGCTCTGGTGTGTGACAGGGAAGGCGACAATTTTGAGCGGGTGCAACAGGTCGTTGCCGAAGCCGCTTTTGAACATCGTTTCGATCTTCAGTTACGCATCAGTCTGGAGCGTAAACGCATATGCAAAGGTTTGCTGGCTGAAACAGTGCGTCAGTTGGAGAATCAGAAGGTGCGCTTCGCCGACCGCCTTTCTAACTGGACGACTAATCCCTGGACCGGCTTTCCCTTGTTAATTCTGGTGCTCTATTTTGGCATCTATCAATTTGTTGGCAAGTTTGGTGCCGGTGTACTGGTCGATATCTTTGAGGGTTCCCTGTTTGAGCACTACCTTAACCCTTTAGCGATAAGCCTGGTCGATCGTTTTGTGCCTTGGTACTGGTTGCGGGAACTGGTCGTCGGTGAATACGGTGTTTTTACTCTTGGTGTCCGTTATGCGGTGGCGCTGGTGCTTCCCATTGTAGGCACTTTTTTTCTGACCTTCTCAATTATTGAGGATGTCGGTTATTTTCCGCGGCTGGCCATGCTGGTGGATCGTATTTTTAAAAAAATCGGTCTTAACGGGCGAGCGGTGATTCCTATGGTGCTCGGTTTTGGTTGCGATACCATGGCGACTATGGTGACCCGTACCCTGGAAACGGTTCGTGAACGGGTGCTGGTGACCCTGCTGTTGGCACTGGCTATTCCTTGCAGTGCCCAGTTAGGGGTTGTTCTCGGCCTTCTTTCCGGAGTTCCGGGGGCCTTACTGGTCTGGACTGTTTGCATCGTAATGATCTTTCTGCTGGTCGGTTTTATTTCGGCCCGGGTGTTGCCCGGCGAGCAGCCGATGTTTTACATGGAATTACCGCCCATGCGGCGGCCCCAATTTCATAATGTGCTGGTAAAGACCATGAGCCGCATGCAGTGGTATTTTCTGGAAGTCTTCCCCCTGTTTATCATCGCTTCGGTCCTGTTGTGGGCAGGCAAAATGACCGGTGTCTTAGCGTGGTTGGTCCGTGGTATGACCTCGGTTATGGGGCTGCTCGGTCTGCCGGATGAGGCTTCGGCGGCCTTTATTTTTGGATTTTTTCGTCGCGATTTTGGGGCTGCCGGGCTCTATGATCTTCAGGAAGCAGGGCTGCTGACACCGGTTCAGTTGACGGTTGCGGCGGTAACCATGACTCTCTTTGTGCCCTGTATTGCCCAGTTTCTCATGATGAAAAAGGAGCGGGGTTGGAAAGTCTCGCTGGCAATTTTTTTCTTTGTTACGGTGCTCGCATTTTCCGTTGGCTGGTTGTTGAATATATTCCTTCTCTTTACGGGTATACTTTAATGCAGTGTGGGTTTTGTGGACGTCATTACACTCTAGCGGAAGCGGCAGAGAAAGAATCCTGTGGTCGCTGTCTGAACGGTTGTCGAAAGGCTTACTGTCCTTATTGTGGTTATGGCAATCCATTGATCCCAGGATTTTTTGATCGCTGGGTTTCAAAGAAAGATAAAGAGGAGTAAGTTGATGAAGAATTCCAATAAGGCCGAGGATATCCTCGAGATGATTTGGGTTGCTGTTGTTGAAGAAGGAGATAATTCTATCTCTTTGCAGGATCTGCAGGTTTCCGCTGACGATCAGCCCTTGGTCGAATTAGTTGAACAGGCCTTGGTCGAAGTTAAGGGAGCCAGGGTGTATTTGCGCCATGAAGGTCGTATGGAAGGGGAAAAGGTCGTACGTCGTCACCGCCTTTCCGAGCGCTTGTTGATGGATATCTTCGACCTTAAAGGGGCAAATGCCAACAGTAAAGCCTGTGAATTTGAGCATTTGCTCCATGAAGGTATTGACACCAAGATTTGTACTTTGCTTAATCATCCGACTACCTGTCCTCATGGCAAGGCTATCCCTCCCGGACCCTGTTGTGTTGAAGCTCGCAAAAAAGGGAGTGCTGGTGTGGTGCCATTGACCGAACTTAAAGTTGGCGAGGCTGGTGAGATTGCCTATTTGGCGACCGAAGACCCTAAAAAAATGCAAAAGCTTATGTCTATGGGGGTTCTGCCTGGCAGCAGCATTCGTTTAAGCCGTATTTTTCCTGCCTATATTTTTCATGTGGGGAACTCCGAATTTGCCGTGGATGAGCAATTGGCCCGAGATATTTTTGTTCGACAGTCCTGATTAAGTTTGCTGCTTGTCCTGTTAGGGATGCTATTGTCTGTTGCTTAATAACCTGTTTGACGCTCTTGCTGACAAGATGCGTTAAACAGGTTTTTGTTTTCCTGTCAGCTTGTTGTCAGTGCGAAATTTAATTGACCTAAATCAAAATACTTTTCAGTATCTCCACAATTTGTTAAGGTAGGGCAACTTTGAGGGATTGCTAATGGATGGCGTCGAAAAAATTTCGCTAAAAGGCGGTGCAGTGTTTTTTTAAGACCTCGGTATGTTTGATGTATGCCTTTGCCCGTGGAAAATAACCATATTTTGTAGGATGAAATCGTTGCTTGACCATCCTATTCGTTTTCTAAATGCATTATTAGTTTGCAAGTCCGGTTTGCATGATACGCAAATTCTCTGCAGCTCTAACATGCCTTGCGATGGCAATTATTCTCTCCTACTTATAAAAAACAGATGATACTTTAGCGTTCTTATCATTTTTTAGATTTCAAATAAGGGTTTTTGTTTTAAGTTGTTATAGCTCTTCTCTCTTGTCATATCTTCTTGGTGTCGTGTCGATAATGAGAAAAATCTTTTTCAAGGCAACCCTTAAACAGAAACTGACCACTATTATTTTGTTGGTTTGCAGTATCGTTCTGCTCCTTTCCTCCCTGGCATATTTTGGTTTGGAAATATTTTCTTTCAGGCGATCGATGGTGGCTAACCAGACCTCTCTGGCCAACGTGATCGCTGCCAATGTGGCAGTCGTCTTGCCCTTTCATGATCGGGAGCTGGCCCGCAACACCCTGAGTTCCTTATCTTTGGAACCAAATATTCAACTTGCGTATATTTTTGATTTGTCCAACGAACCTCTCGCTCAGTATATCAGAAGAGACACGTCGTCAATGTCTTTGGGAGCCAGCCATCCGCTCATATCCCCTGCAGAGTACAAACAATTGGCCGAAGGCATTCAGGCGGGGGACAAAGCTTTTTTCTTCACGGGAAACCATTTGGCGGTATTTTGTCCGGTTATTACTCAGGGTCGGCGGGTCGGTATGGTTTATCTTAATACTGATCTGAAAGCTTTTGCCAGATGGAAACGTCTTTTTGCCGGCAGTATGATTACTGTGCTGGGGCTCTCTTTTTTACTCGCCTACCTGCTTTCGCGCCAACTGCAGCATATCATTTCCCGGCCGATTCTTTATCTTGTGGATAAAATGCAGACGGTGACCCACGAAGAGGATTTCACGGTCAGAGCTACTAAAAGCTCCGACGATGAAATCGGAGCTTTGATTGATGGTTTTAATGATATGTTGGAGCATCTTCAGGATCGTGATCAGCAACTGGCCAACTACCGTCAGCACCTTGAAGATTTGGTTGGTAAACGGACCGTTGAGTTGCGGACTGCCAACGATGAATTACAGGAAGCTATCGCTGAGTTAAAACAGGCCAGGGATGCGGCGGAAGAGGCAAATCGGACCAAATCTCGATTTCTGGCCAATATCAGTCATGAACTGCGCACGCCCATGGTTGGTGTATTGAGTAGCACCGAGTTGCTTCTGAACAGTCGTCTTAATGCGGAACAGTTGAGCCTGGTAGCTACCCTGCATGGTTCCGGTGAAGTATTGCTTGAAATTCTTAATGATCTGTTGGATCTGTCAAAAATTGAAGCCGGTAAATTAACCCTCGAGCAGGTCGAGTTCAATTTGCTGGAAGTGATCGGTTGTCCCATTGAGTTATTGGGAAAAGTGGCTTTTGCCAAAGGCGTAGAATTGATATGCCATGTTGCGCCGGAGATTTCACCGGTGTTGCGAGGTGATCCGGGTCGTCTTCGGCAGGTGCTTTTTAATCTGTTAAGCAATGCCATAAAGTTCACCCATGAGGGAGAAGTATCCTTGCGGGTCGTACCCGAAAAACAGTTATTGGATAAGATGACTCTGCGTTTTGAGGTGATTGATTCTGGTATCGGAATCGAACCGGCTGACCAAGAGAGGATTTTCGAATCTTTTTCACAGGCAGATAATTCGACTACCCGATTGCATGGTGGTACTGGTCTCGGTTTGTCCATCGTAAAGCAATTGGTAGGGATCATGGGGGGGCGGGTCAGTCTTGAGAGTAAGCCGGGGCAAGGGTCGGTTTTTTCTTTTGTTGTTTCTTTTGATAGGGGAAGCGTGGTTCTTGCCCCGCCGGCAGAAGGCGTCGGCAAGAGAATCCTGGTAATAGAAAAAAATCTATCTGTTTGCCGCATGTTGTATCAACAATTACAGTATGCGGGCTGGTCTGTTCATCTCAGTTGTAAGTGTTCTTCTGCAGAAAAAAAACTCGATGAAAGTCTGGCCCACAACGAACCGTATGATGTGGTGTTACTAAGTGACGCTTTTTCTTTGGAAGATCGTCGTTTATTAATAAAGAAGCTGCGTCGGGGTTCGGCCTTTCAGGGGGTGCGGCTTATTGTTATGGGACCTTATAATTCTAATGTCTCCTGGGAGCAAGACATTCAAAATGAAATCAGTGCTTACTTTAATAAACCGTTGCTGCCTTCGTGGTTACATTTATCGCTGAAAAATGTTTTAAATTTACCGGCGAATCAGACCTATGTGCCTACCAAATTGGTAGGTGCGGTGGAGGAATCAAATTCTTTCGCCGGGAAAAGGGGACAAAGTTTAGGTTCTATTCTGGTTGCAGAAGATAATTCGACCACCAGCAAGATGATCGATATCAGCCTCTCCAATCTTGGCTATCAAGTGACTGTTGTTACCGATGGTCGGGAGGCCGTTAACCTTATTGGTCAACGGATCTTTGATTTGCTGCTTATGGACTGTCAAATGCCTACAATGGATGGTTATACGGCAGCGAGGAACATTCGGGCCGCCGGGCACACAATCCCAATCATTGCTTTAACCGCGTTTTCTCGCCAGGAAGACGAAGATCGTTGCCGAGAAGCGGGTATGAATGATTTCGTGTGTAAGCCCTTCAAACATACATCGCTTCATCAAGTTATAGCCCGGTGGCTTTGCAAGGCTCAAAATTCTTCCGCTGAAGTCCTCTGATGCCCATCAGTTGTTCAGTTTTTAGAAAACGTGGTCAACAATGGATACATCTTATATTTATTATCACCTGAAAACAAAACGCATTTTTTTGGCTCTGTGCGGATTTAGCCTGATTGCCTACGGTGTTGTGGTATTTTTTCTGCTAAGGGCAATTTTCTATGAACCGGAGTTGATTGAACCGTTAGTGGTGGATACTTCGACCATTGTTCAGAATGTTGATGGAAAAGGAATATTGGTCAATATCACTGGCAGCGGTTTGGACGAAAAGGTCGGGGCTTATCTATCTTGTGATTCCGGAAATCGGGGCGCTATTGTTGCCTCATTACCCACCTGGGATTTGTTAAGACAGGTGATTATTCGGGGTGATAGGGCCTACCTCGCTAATCGCAAGCGAGGTTTTCAGGTGGTCGACATAAGTGACCTCAAGCACCCGGTAATTATTGGCAGCGTCGATACACCTGGCGCAGCCTGGGCCGTGGCTGTTGCTGGTGCCTATGCTTATGTGGCTGATGACTTGGTTGGCTTACAGGTGATTGATATTGTTGATTCTAATCGGCCACGCATCGTGGCAACTCTACCGATTAAGGGCCACGTTGTCGACGTGTTGATTGCCGGTGATAAGGCATTGGTTGCAACTCGTGAGTATGGCGTAACCGTTGTTTCAGTGAATCAGCCGCAGCAGCCTTGTATCCTTACGGAGATTGCTGGCGAAGGAAGTTCTTTGGGGCTTGCCCTTGGCAAAAACAGGTTGTTTGTGGCCAAGGGTAAGGGGGGGGTCTGGGAGTATGCCCTCAATGGGACGGGTGGGCTTCGTTTGATTCGTAAGCTGAAAACCAGAGGTCCGGCTCAAAGTGTTGCAGTGGCCGATAATGAACTTTTTGTTAGCTGTGGAAAAGCTGGTCTGGATATTTTCTCATTGACTGATGCGGAGCCTGGACCGGCGGTTTCTATCGACACGCCAGGTTCTGCTTTTGGTGTTGCGGTGGCGGGAGGTCGAGTTTATGTAGCAGACAATGTTAATGGCTTGCAGATTCTCGAGCGGCATGCCGATTTTGGATGGCACATAGTTGCTACGGTCGAGACGCCAGGAAAATCTTGGGACGTTGTCGTTGATGGGAAATACATTTATGTCGTCGATGGGAGAAGTGGTTTGCAGATTATTTCCCTGGCGAATATTGAACCATCGACCAGTCTGCAACGCGTTGCTACCCCTGGTTATGTCAGGGCTTTAGTTGCTCAAAGAAGTTCGGTTTACGTGGCGGCCGGTCTCCAAGGTTTGCATGTTGTGAACTGTGATTCAAGTGGGGTTTACAGAATATCTGCCTCTATTAAAACACCAGGCGATGCCTATGATATAGCCATTAAGGATGACCGGCTTTATGTTGCCGATGGTAACAGTGGATTGCAAATATTGACGAAAAAAGAGGGGGGGGGATTACGATTAGCTGAAAATGTAAAATTGGCAGGTTCGTCTTGTGCCGTTTCTGTCGCTGGTCATTTAGCTTTGGTGACGGCTCATTACGACGGTTTATATGTTGTCGATATTGAGGCTGAAACCGGGCCTCGGGTTATCGGACATTTAGGCGATCTTGGTAACCTGAAAGACGTCGCGGTAGTTGGTGGTTATGCTTTTGTGGCGGCCGATAAAGCTGGGCTTTTGCAGATTTCGATTAAAGAACCAACGGCTCCACGCCTGGTTGGCGTGGTCGATCTGCCTTTGTCCCTAAAGGTTTTTGCCCAAACCATGGCTGTCTCCGTAGCAGGAGATAAAATGCTGGTGGCCAATGCTAGGGCTGGCTGCCAGGTATACGACATCTCGGTGCCAAAAAAACCGAGATTTCTCACTTCGGTTGCGCCTATGGAATATGTTATAGGGGTTAGTGCTTTTGAAGATATGGGTTACTTGTATGTTTCTGAAAACGGTGTTAAGGCTTTTGACCTTAAGACCCTTCAGCAGCTTCGTTCTGTTGACAGTTTGAGGCTGAACGGATTGGCCGTGACTGATGGTAAAGCATTTCTTGGACATGGCAATGGTGGTGTCTCCATCGTACCACTACCTGTTGAACTTTCAGAAATTGACCTTCGCAGCAGTCGGGAACTTTCGGTTTTTGTACCGACCCCGGCAATGCCAGGCAGGTATTCACTTTGGTTGACCAAGGGAGAACAAAGTTTTATTTTGCCTGAACCATTAAGGTTTGGCAGGGCAGGCTTGGTCGCTGATTTTTAGGGTAACGGTGCTAAAAAAGATATTCCATTCCCGCCCAGACTTGCCGGCCGATTTCATAGTCGTCGCTGTTGCCAGCATTAACTTTCTTATTCAGCAAGTTGTTTATCTCAATATTTAGCGCAAGGGTGTGTGACTGGTATATCTTTTTTTCCCAATTAATACGGCATGAGAACAGCAATGCTCCACCTCTTTTGACTTCATCGTATATAGGCAACTCCCTGCCATCCGGTAATTCGATGTCGTCTCCAGTGCCTTCAAGAGCCTTATAACCACTGCGATACTTCGCCAGGCCGCTGAGGCTGAAACCATAGGGAAATCGGCCGGTGTAGACCATATTAATTGTCCAGGGTCGGTTATAGTCGGTTCGAGGAAGTTCGCTAGTATCTATAGCATGGCCGTCGTACCAAACCTGTTCCTGCAAGTCTTCTTCTGCCAGAGTAATATCATAGGATTTATTGCTGGTTGTCGTTTCCTCGTAAGTCCCATTGATCAGCAGGCTGTGATTGCGCCATTGGCGCTCCCAAGCCATCTGATAGCTTTGATGTTGGCTGCGACCGTTATTGTTGAGGGTATAAAATCGCAGCCCATCTTCCCCATAGTCGCTGCGTTCTCTGGCATATTCGTCCCTGTTCTTCCGTTCTACATATTTTAAGGTCAGTCTTCCCCCTAGCAATGCCTGCTCGAAACCGAGCATATATTCATCCGCATAGGGAGTCTTGAGTTCAGAGTATTGACTGGCGGTATAGGTTGCCGTAGAAAGTTGCCAATCATTAAGCTGGTGATCCGTATTTACTGTGCGGGTTTGCATATAACCTGTTAGTGGGGTGCGTGCTTCGCGTAACTTATAGGTCAGTAAGGTGTTTGCATAATAGCGGTTTCTGCCAGCAAGCAGTATGCTTTTGCGGTTTCCAAACAGATCAAATGCCGCTGCCAGCCGTGGCTCCAGATTGAGGTTATGCATAAAGTCGTCATAAGATAGCCGCACGCCAGGGCGCAACTCAAGACGGTTAATTTTGATGATATCTTCAAGATATACAGCGCTTTGGTTGACCGAGGCTGTTACTTTGTCTTTCGGGAGGATAAAGCGCTTATGAAAATATTGCTCACCCTCTACGCAGTCCGTTGTGTTGCTGTCACAGCTAACATCAGGGTCCAGATTGGATGAATAATAGTAATAGCTGGTTTCCTGGCGATCAAAGGTCCCTTTGATGTGTTGGTAGTTAACTCCCGTGTTCAATTGATGGTTTGTGTTGTAGATAGACACGGGTGCCAGGGATAGGTCTGTTTTAAACTGAATGGTTTCCTGAGTCTTTTCCAGATCGCCAAAAAACCCCTCATTGCTGGTGCTTGTTCCGACAGACTCACCCCAATCCTTGGTAGGGGTAATCTGCCACTTTTTAGCATCCTTTGGCGCTTTGCGGCTATTTTCACTGGTGCTGTAACCCATTAACACTTTTAGTCCATGACCATTAATGGTCGATTGATACTCCGCCGCCATCTGTGAGCCACCACCGTGTAGCGTGTAATCGCTATTTCGATAGTTTTTGAAAAAGTATTGGGCTTCATAGGGAGAGTAGACCCAGGAGAGGTTCAGACTAGAGGCCGGAGAGGGGTCGTAAAGATATTTGATGAATAAGTTTTCTTGTCGGCGATATTGATTGCGCTTTTCGTTGAAATATAACAACGGGATTTTAGAGTATTGTTGCACGTAAGAAGTCAGTAAACGCATGTTGGGCGACAGAGGAGTATGTAACTCAAGGCCAGCCTGGTGTTTTTCGAATTTAGGTTGTTGGTTGTGATCCTGAGACTGCTCAAAGTCCTCCTTTTCCCCTGGATCAAGATGGAAGGAGGTCCATTGGTTGCGAGTGGTCCGATAAAAAAGGCGACCGCTGAAAAGGGGTGCCGGAGTCAAGGTCGTGGCATCGATGACGCCACCTTTGAAGCCGCCATGGCTAGCAGGTACATTGCTGTCAAATACCGTGACTTGTTCGACGAGAGCAGGATCAATAAATAAGCCCTGGGGGTGTCCCTGTATATCATACAGCTCGACGGGGTTGTCGGAGGTAGGGTCGAGCAGACTGTTGTTGCTGATACCGTCAATAGTAAAGTTATTGTCGTAGATTTTACCCCCGGCAATAGAGACAGGTGGCGGCAGGATTTCTCCGCCCTGTGTGGACAGGAAAGCTTTGTCGCTGAGCTGTATGCCAGGTAGAATGCTGATGGCTTCATTAAGACTGTTTGTACGCTGTGGAAGTTGTTCGAGGAACTCGCCACCAAGGGTGCTGCCTTGTCCCGTCAGCGGATTGGGTCTGGCCACAACGTGAACCGGCGGCAATTGGATCACTGTTTCCGTGGGGGTAGGGTACTGTGGTGGTTTGGTGAATTGTGCGGAGGGATTGTTTAACGGATCATCTGCAGCCCAGATACTGGAGGACCAGCCATCCAAGCAAGGAAGACATAAAAACAACAGCAGGCCGACCAAATTATGTTTAGTTGACCAGCGAGATGCAATTTTTAATGGTGAGATGAGCATTGTCACATTTTTTAGAAAGGGCGGATGTTGGTCAAGCGAAGGTTATAATAGCCTATGCCGGGAAAATCGATAGAAGAAACTTAACATATGTGGTCGGTCAACAAAAGGCATACTATTCAATTGGCACAAAAGCAGTAAGTGTAAGATTAAGCAGGGCAAATTCCGGAACGTTTCTTTAAGATTAGTTGGGATGGCTTTTAGCTTGATTGGTATTTGATAAGGTAGAAGTAAAAGTAACTTTCTGGCTCGTTATCTAATTAAATAAAAGCTTGGCTCTGTTTAATAGTTGTAGGAGGGGGCGTGAAACGATAACAAGAATTGTTAACAAGAGATAATAGTCTCGGCTTTTTTGGCCGGTTAATTAGCTGGAATAAATTTGTTTGGCTGTTTTGGCTGGGCTATATTGGAGTGCGCAAATTTATTTGATTAGAGTCTTTAATTTGGAGCAGAAAGAAAAATATCGTTTGTGGGGGACTGAATGTTTTTTTAGCGGCCGATGCGAAAAAAGCGTGTCGACTTGTCGGGGTGTTTCTTGACAACCTAGAATGTTTTCTTTAGGCTACGACTCGAATTTATAGCGTATTCGAAAGGGTTTTTAATGCGGATTACGGCCATTATTCCTGCCCGTTTTGCTTCGACTCGGTTTCCGGGCAAGCCTCTGGTGAAGATCGCCGGAAAAACTATGATCGAACGGGTATATGAGCGCGTCGGCAGCTCGGCAACCATTAACCGTGTTATCGTTGCCACGGATGATCAGCGGATTTATCAGGCGGTTAAAGACTTTGGCGGCGAAGCCTGGATGACCCGTGAGGATCATGCTTCCGGTACCGATCGATTGGCTGAGGTTGCCGAGCAACTAGAGGCTGATCTGGTGGTTAATGTTCAGGGGGATGAGCCCCTGATTGCTCCCGCAATGATCGATGCGGCGGTGGCGCCATTGCGTGATGATCCCTCTATTTTCATGGGGACCTTGAAGACGGCTATTTCTGACTGGCAGGAATTTCGCGATCCGAATGTGGTCAAGGTGGTCACTGATCACGCAGGAGATGCCCTCTATTTTTCCCGATCGCCCATTCCTTTTCCACGCGATAAATGGCAGAATTCTGCTGCGTCGATGGCCGATCTTGGCGCGTTTAAGCATATTGGCCTGTATGTCTATCGTCGTGATTTTTTGCTTCGTTTTGCAGCCATGCCGCAAGGCCGTTTGGAGCAATTCGAAAAGCTGGAGCAGCTGCGGGCTTTGGAGCGTGGCTACCGGATTCGTGTGATTGAAACCGATCAGGTGTGCATCGGAGTCGATACCCCGGAGGATGTGCTGCGGGTTGAGATGTTATTAAAGAGTCAGGATATCCGATAATTCAGCAAATGGAACTTTCCATTTACTGGCTATGGGTGTTAAATTCACAGATTGTATTTAAGCTATCACCTTTTGATTTCCGATTGATTCCCGGTTTGGCCTGGGGGAGGAGTTTTTATGAAGACCAAGTTCTTGTTTATTACCGGTGGTGTTGTTTCCTCCCTTGGGAAAGGATTGTCGGCGGCTTCCATCGGTGCTCTTATGGAGGCCCGTGGGTTGCGGGTTTCCATGCAGAAGATGGACCCTTATATCAATGTAGACCCAGGCACCATGAGTCCTTTTCAACATGGAGAGGTTTTTGTTACTGATGATGGTGCCGAAACCGATCTTGATTTGGGGCACTATGAGCGGTTTACTTCTTCTCGGCTGTCCAAAAAATCAAACTTCACTACCGGTCAGGTTTATGATTCGGTTATTCGTAAAGAGCGGCGTGGGGATTATCTCGGTGGTACCGTTCAGGTTATCCCCCATATTACCAATGAAATTAAAAGCAAGATTCTTGATAATTCCAAGGATATAGATATTGCCATTGTCGAGATCGGCGGTACGGTCGGTGATATCGAATCGCTGCCCTTTCTAGAGGCGATTCGCCAGTTTCGTGCTGATCGCGGCCGGGAAAACGTGCTGTATATTCATCTGACCCTAGTGCCTTATATCGCTACGGCCGGCGAGTTGAAAACCAAGCCGACCCAGCACAGCGTTAAGGAATTACGTGAAATCGGTATTCAGCCCGATATTTTACTGTGTCGTTGTGATCGCGAGATTCCGAGGGACATGAAGGCTAAAATTGCCCTGTTCTGTAATGTCCCCGAGGATGCGGTGATTACCGCTCGGGATGTGCCGAGTATCTATGACCTGCCTATCGCTTTGCACGAAGAGGGGCTTGATGAGCGAATTACCGACTATCTTAATATCTGGACCAAGGCGCCTGACCTTTCCGCCTGGGAATTAATCAACAAGCGCGTCAAAGAACCGGCGTCAGAAATCACCATCGCTATCGTCGGCAAATATGTCGAATTGACCGAAAGTTATAAGTCCTTAGCCGAAGCCTTGACCCATGGCGGTATTGCCAACGATTGCCGAGTGAATCTGCTTTATGTCGATTCTGAAGCCCTGGAGCGGCACGGGGTCGGCGATACCTTTGCCGAGGTCGCCGGGATCTTGGTGCCGGGCGGTTTCGGTCAGCGAGGCAGCGAAGGGAAGATCGATGCCATTCGTTACGCCAGAGAGAATAAGGTGCCCTTTTTCGGTATCTGTCTCGGTATGCAGATGGCCGTTGTGGAGTATGCCCGCAATGTGTGCGGGATAGAAGATGCCTATTCCAGCGAATTCAAGGAAGACGCTAAAAACCCCGTGATTCATATTATGGAAAACCAGAAAAATGTCTCGCGCAAAGGTGGGACCATGCGCCTTGGAGCCTGTCCATGTTCTCTGGAAAAAGAGACTTTAGCGCGGCGCATTTATGGCCAGGGGGACATCACCGAGCGCCATCGCCATCGCTATGAATTCAATAATCTCTACCGCGATCAGTTACGCAAGGCTGGGCTGGTTATTTCCGGAACCTATCCGGCTGCGGATCTGGTTGAGATCATTGAGATTAAAGAGCATCCCTGGTTTTTGGGTTGTCAATTCCATCCTGAATTCCGCTCTAAGCCGATGGACCCCCATCCCCTTTTTGAATCTTTTGTTGGGGCCTGCCTGAAGGGTCAAAGTGAGGACTGACATGGTGCGTGAAGTAACGGTGGGCGAGGTGACTTTCGGCGCAGGTCGCCCTTTGGTATTGGTGGCCGGACCTTGTGTTATCGAAGATGAAGAGACCACTTTGGGTATTGCCCGCCGCTTAAAGGTGATGGCGGACGAACTGGGGGGGGATTTAATCTTCAAAGGTTCTTTTGACAAGGCCAATCGTACCTCGATTGATGCTTTTCGTGGCCCGGGTCTGGTTGAAGGTTTGCGGATTTTACAGCGGGTTAAGGACGAACTGGGTTTGCCGGTGATTTCCGATGTTCACGATGTCTCGCAAGTCACCGCCGCAGCCCGAGTGCTTGATATTATTCAGATCCCGGCTTTTCTCTGTCGGCAGACCGATTTGTTGATCGCCGCCGGCAACAGCGGCCGGGTGGTCAACGTGAAAAAAGGACAGTTTCTTGCGCCTTGGGATATGACCAACGTGGTTGCCAAGATCGCCTCCACGGGGAATCAGAATATCTTGCTGACTGAGAGAGGGACGACCTTTGGTTATAACAACCTGGTCGTTGACATGCGCTCGCTGGCTATTATGCGCCAGTGCGGATGTCCGGTGGTCTTCGATGCGACCCATGCCGTACAGTTGCCTGGCGGTTCCGGCGTCGCTTCAAGCGGACAACGGGAGTTTGTCGGTGCACTTTCTCGAGCAGCGGTAGCTGTAGGTATTGACGCCCTGTTCTGGGAGGTGCATCCGGATCCCGCTCGGGCGCTGTGCGATGGGCCCAATTCCCTGGCGCTGGACAAGGTGAAGGGACTGTGGCGAGAGATTCTGGCTATTGACGCCATCGTTAAGGGGACTGTCGCACCATGAACGAAATGATCGATGTAGCAAGGCGTGTCTTGCGGATCGAGGCACAGGCCATTTCGGACTTGGCCGATCGAATTGACGGGGATTTCACTCGGGCCGTGGAAGTGCTGTTGTCCTGTAAGGGACGGGTGGTGATTACCGGCATGGGCAAGTCCGGTTTGATTTGTCAGAAGATCGCCTCGACCATGGCTTCCACCGGAACGCCGGCTTTTTTCCTGCATCCAGCCGAGGGGATACATGGAGACCTGGGTATGCTGATGAAGGGCGACGTGGTCATTGCGGTTTCCAATTCGGGTGAGACCGATGAGATTATTCGTATTCTGCCGGTTATCAAAAGGATGGGTTTGCCGTTGGTCGCTATGAGCGGCAACCCTTGTAGCGCTCTGCGTCGTGCTGGTGACATTTTTTTAGATATTTCTATTCGGGAAGAGGCTTGCCCCCTGGGGTTGGCTCCTACCGCCAGCAC
>CAZKQY010000058.1:0-3363 GCA_964555005.1 uncultured Syntrophotalea sp.
GCCGAGCCTCAGTAACCAGCCAGCAGGTCGAGCAGGGCTTCGGGGTTGGTGATGCCTTGGCGGAAACGTATTTTCAGTTGGGCCAATATCTTCTGTGCTTCGGCTTCCGGAAGTTTGCCATCCAGACACAGTAGGTTAAGGTTTTTGCAGATAATGTCCGCTGTATAGAGAGCTCGCTCACCAGCCGGGTCGGCCTTCCAAAACGGGCTGCGCTCCATGTCTGTCAGAATACTTTCGGTGGCTTGCTGGGCCAGAAGCAGGTATTCTTCCTGGTTTTCCTCCTCCAGAGTCCATTTCGATTGTTCGCCGATGGATTGCAGCATCTTTTGCCAGCGTTGTAAGCGACTGAGTAGCAGAATGGAATTGAAGAACCGTTTGTTGGTGGAAAAGGAGAAGATGGTGCGGGATAACACACTGCTCATCATGGCATCGTTGGCCCGAAAATCCTTGTGGGCGATGGTGCGCGCCAGTTGCCAGATGTCGGGAGCGACTCGGGATTCAAAGCGCATCTCCCAATAGAGATGTTTGTGCATGGTGGTCTTGTAGGTACGCACCACTTTGTACGGTACCATGTAAGAATGAGCCACGGTGTCGGCCGCCAGATGGCTGAAATAGCCGTAGGCGCAGGCCTGCTGAGGTTCGGTCTTAGCTGCAGCGAGAATCTGCTGGCCGATGCGCCAGGAGTGACAGTGCTTCAGATAGTGGGTGTATTTTTTGCCCAGGGTGATATCTGCACTGATGACGCCATAGAGAAAATCGTAAGGATATTTGCCGAGCAGGTGTTGCAGAAGGGTTGGCAGCCGGTTGAGGGCCTCAAGGGTATGGGAACCGATTTGTAGATGGACGCCGATACCCCAGGCCAGGGCCTCGTCAGGTATGAGTAATAGAATGATGATGAAGAATAAAGTAGCAGCCATGGCTCTCATGCCGTTAAGTTAAACTACAGGATAATCGCCTCTGGCCGGGAAGTAAAGAACCTATGCCCGACAAATTTCAAAAGGAACTGCATGAAACCGTAGTTCAGGTGCGAGGTCTGCTTGAGGACTTGCAGCAACTGGGGGTGCTTGAAGTGCCTATGGATCCCGCTCCCAACCCTCTGCCCCTTTGCTCTCTCGATGGGCTTGATTCTGCAAGCGACTGCCGCCAGGAAACCCTGGAAGAGGTTCGAGCCGACTTGGGGGACTGCCAGCGTTGTGCGTTGAGCCAGGGGCGAGAGCAGATCGTTTTTGGTGCGGGAAGTCCTGCGGCCCGAATGGTGCTGGTGGGCGAATCCCCCGGTCGCAAAGAGGACCAGCAGGGGATTCCTTTTGTCGGTGAGTCGGGTCGACTGCTTGAGCGTATTTTGTTCGCTATGGGATTTAAACGTGAGGATGTCTATATTTGTAATGTGCTTAAATGCCATTCTTCGAAAAATCGCGAGCCTCGGGTTGAGGAGATCGCTGCTTGTACACCGTTTCTGAAACGACAACTGGCCTCTCTGCAGCCTCAGGTGATTGTAACTCTCGGCAGTTTCGCTACTCAGGCCTTGCTTGATACTTCCCAGCCTATTAGTAGCCTTCGTGGTCATTGGCAGAACCACGCCGGCATTGCGGTTATGCCCACCTATCATCCCGCTTTTTTGCTGCGCAATCCTGCTCTCAAACGTGAGGTCTGGGAGGATATGAAACAGGTCATGACTCGCTTACGCCAGGGAGACAGCTAGCATGGTGGCTGCGGGTGAACCGGTTTTGCAGCTCAATGGGCTTGGTAAGGTCCGGCTGAATGAGCTGGGGAAAGAAGTAGTCGTATTGCAGGATGTCGACCTGACTCTGCAGGCCGGTCGCATCACCGTAGTCATCGGGCCTTCGGGTGGAGGCAAGAGCACCTTGATCAGGCTGCTCAATCGCCTCGAAGAACCGAGTAGCGGTCAGGTGCTGCTTAATGGGCGGGATGTTCGCCATTACGATCCACTTCAGTTGCGCCGGCAGGTGGCGCTGGTGGCGCAAAAGCCCTTCGTTTTTAGTGGTACGGTGCTTTATAATCTGCAACGGCCCTTTGCTTTTCAGGGGCGCACACCGCCAACGGAGGACGATCCACAACTGGGGGAATTGTTGGCCCTGTGCCAGCTTCCCACCGATTGGTTGCAGAGCGACGCCCGTTCTCTATCCGTGGGGCAGCAGCAACGTCTGTGTCTGGCCCGCAGCCTGGTGACAGGTCCTGAGGTGTTGCTTCTCGATGAGCCGACCAGTGCTCTGGATCGCCCTTCGGTTACGAGTCTGGCCAACCGCCTGCGACAGGCCTGCTCCAAGGGGCGGTTGGCGGTGCTGTTGGTGACCCACGATCTGCATCTGGCGAAAATCATCGCTGACCAATTGGCCTATCTCGAAGATGGGCGCATTCTTGAACAGGGGTTACCGGCCGAATTGTTTGCTCGGCCACGTAGCGAAGCACTGAAAGGTTTTCTTGCGCCACAAGCCGGAAGGCGGGACTGATCCATGGCGGCCAAAGAAATTGTCGAGCTGGCACCGCTCAATTTGTTGTGGGCCTATGGCGCTCTGTTGCTGGCCGCGGCTCTGTCTTGGCAGTGCCGTATCGGCCAGGCTCGCGATCTACTCTGGGGTTCGCTGCGCATGGTGTTGCAGTTGTTGGTCGTCGGTTACGCATTACGCTGGATCTTTGCCGCCCGCCATCCACTGCCCACCCTGTTGATGTTGTTGGTCATGGGCGGTTTTGCCTTGCAGATTATGGCCGGTCGCTTGCGACACAAATTGCCCGGTTTCTATCGTATCGTCAGCCTTTCCTTGTTTGCTGGTTGCGGCGGCATCACCTTCTATTTTTGCCTGCTGGTCGTGGTTCCATCGCCTTGGTACGATCCTCGCTATCTGATTCCCTTAGCTGGCATGATCATAGGCAATTCCATTAATGGCGCCTGTTTAGCCGTAGAGCGTCTGGTTGCGGAAATGAGCGAGCGGCAGGCAGAGATTGAAGCGGCTTTGTGCCTTGGTGCCAGTTCTCGGCAGGCTTGCCAGGAACCTCTGCGCAACGCCTTTCGCGCGGCCCTGCTGCCAATGATTAATACCATGGCAATGATGGGGGTTGTGTCTTTGCCGGGCATGATGACCGGGCAGATCCTTTCAGGGATTGATCCACTACTTGCCGTCAAATACCAGATCGCTATTATGTGCGCCATCGTCGGTTCCGTTGCCTTGAGCAGCGCCCTGCTCTTGTTACAGGGCTATCGAACCTATTTCACTAATGCCCATCAGTTGCGGTACTGAGTCGATCAATTATTGCCTTGAATGGCTGATAATGCTTGACAAGCAATGGTTGATTGATTAATACATGGTCGTTTATTCTAGGAGCCGGCCGGACTTGACGGGCCGA
>CAZKQY010000059.1:0-4412 GCA_964555005.1 uncultured Syntrophotalea sp.
CGCCCCCAGAGGCTTTTATCTACCAGCATCTTCGGGGAAGATGCCGCTTATTCATCAGTTTAAGCCTAAAGCTCTTCAGGATTTTCCAGAAGACGCTTCAGTTCCACCAGGTACTGG
The DNA here is from genome assembly GCA_964555005.1 of uncultured Syntrophotalea sp. Lineage (GTDB taxonomy): Bacteria > Desulfobacterota > Desulfuromonadia > Desulfuromonadales > Syntrophotaleaceae > Syntrophotalea_A. The sequence goes on from CAZKQY010000059.1 coordinate 118, forward strand.
GCGGAATAAAGCCCATCCACAATCCGATGGTCAGCAATCAGGGTAACCCGCATAATCGAAGCCACGACGATGTTTCCGTCCTGAACCACGGCTTCGTCCTTCATACCGCCGACCGCAAGAATCGCAGCCATGCCGGGGGGAACCAGAGCAACAAATTGCTCAACCCCGAGCATACCCATATTGGAGATGGCGAAGTTGCCCCCGGCCATCTCAGCCGCCCCGCAGCTACCGGACTTGACCTTTTCGATCAGCGCCCGAGAGTTGTTGGAAAGCTCTTCCAAGCCGAGAGCCTGACAGCCCTTAACAACAGGCATCATCAGACCTTCGTCCAGGCCCACCGCGATGGCGATGTTGACCTCGGGATTCATCACATATTCCTTCTTCCCGAGAGCGGCGTTGACCATGGGATATTTCTCAATGGCCATGGCGCAAGCCTTGACCACCATATCATTCATAGACACCCGCTTGCCAGCCTCTTTGAGACCTGCTCGCAACGCCTTGGCAGCGTCCATTTCGATGGCCATGGTGACCGGGAACTGAGGTACAGTCCAGGAGTTGGTCACCGTGTTGGAGATAGCAGCACGCATCGGGGAGATCGGCTTGGAGGTTTCCTGAGCCGAATCTGAAGCGGTGGGTTTCTCTGCTTCCGCAACCGGAGCAGCTCCGCTTCCCCGCTGAGCGAGGTAGCTGTCGATGTCGGCATCAGACACAGAAGCATCGGCGATGATGCCGATAAGAGCCTGAACCGGATATTCCTCGTCCTCTTCGCCAATCTGACGGCGCAGGACACCGGCCACCGTACTCTCTACCGGTTGGGCGATCTTGTCCGTTTCGATCTCGACAATCTCGTCACCAACCTCGACGTCGTCGCCTTCGTCGATCAACCAAGAAGAAATGGTCCCTTCTTCCATGGTCAGACCCCACTTGGGCATGGTCAACTCATAGATACCCTCGGGAGGTGCGACACCAGCCTCGGCGGCAGGCGCTTCTGCCGAAGCAGCACTACTGTAATTGGCAATGAAAGCATCAATCTCTTCATCCGAAACATCTTCATCAGCAATAATGCCGATCAGAGCCTGGACCGGATACTCCTCATCCTCTTCACCGATCTGACGACGAAGAATCCCTGCGCAAGTACTTTCCACAGGCTGCGCAATCTTGTCGGTTTCCACTTCAAGAATCTCGGCTCCGACTTCGACTTCGTCACCTTCATCAATCAACCAGGAAGAAATCGTACCTTCTTCCATTGTCAGCCCCCATTTTGGCATCGTGAGGGCAAAAATCCTGTTGTCACTCATGATATTTACTCCAGGGTTTTACGTACCGCAGCTTCAACTTTGGCCGCACTGGGAATGTATTCAGCTTCCAGGTTGGGGGCAAAGGGAACCGGCGTGAAGGGCGGGGTCACCATCTGGGGTGCAGCCTTCAGAGCGCTGAACGCGTTCTGAGAAACCATGCCGACAACATCGGGTGCAAAACCGCAACGCTGGCTATCTTCATCAACAACAACCAGTCGGCCGGTCTTCTCAACGCTGGAAAGAATCGCGTCTGTATCCAGTGGCGAAATGGTCCGGGGATCGATAATGGTACACTCAATCCCATCCTTGGCCAGCTTTTTAGCTGCCTTGATAGCCATATCAACCATCCGGCCTACAGCGACAATGGTCACATCCTTGCCTTCCCGTACGATATTGGCCTTACCCAAGGGAATAACATAATGCTCTTCCGGCACTTCGCCCTTTACGGTGTAGAGCGCCTTGTGCTCAAAGAACACGCAGGGATCGTCATCCTGAATAGAAGCCGCCAACAGTCCTTTGGCGTCATAGGGGTTAGAGGGAATGATACACTTCATGCCAGGCACATGAGCAAAGATGGAATAGGGACTTTGAGAATGCTGAGCGGCGGCAGAGAAACCAGCACCAATCATACAACGGATGGTCACTGGAGTAACGGCCTTGCCACCGAACATATAACGGAACTTGCAAGCCTGGTTGTACAGTTGGTCAAAACAAACCCCCAGAAAGTCAGCAAACATCAGTTCACCGATGGCGCGAAAGCCACAGGCCGAAGCGCCGACAGCAGCACCGATGTAGGCAGACTCAGAGATTGGAGTATCAAAAACCCGGTCAGGAAACTTGGGGTAGATCCCTTTTGTAACACCCAGAACACCACCCCAGGAATCGCGCTCTTGACCGGTACCGGCAGAGCCGGCCACGTCCAGACCCATCATAATGACGGTCTCGTCGCGCTCCATTTCCAAGCAGATCGCTTCATTGATTGCATCCTTGAACATGATCTTTCTAGCCATGATTTTAATCCTTTCTATGCCTTGTCGTCGAAAAGGGCTCAGTAAGATACATACACATCAGTCAACAGCGCATCCAAATCAGGCTGCGGTGCGGTTTCGGCTTCCTGAACAGCCTTCTCGACCAGGGCCAGAACCTGCTTATCGATGGCCTCGAGTTCGGCAGCCTCCACCAAACCTGCAGAGGTCACGGCCGCTGCAAAACGTTTGAGGGGGCAATCGTTGGCACGGGCGTCCTTAACTTCTCCCTTAGGACGATAGGTTTGTGCGTCACCTTCGAAATGGCCGAAATAACGCATGGTCTTGCATTCGAGGTAAGTCGGACCGCCGCCTTTGCGAGCGCGATCGATAGCTTCAGCGGCAGCTTCATAAACGGCAAAAAAATCGGTGCCATCGACGGTAACGGCCGGCATGCCGAAACCGCGGGCGCGATCGGCGATGTTATCAGAACCAACCTTGGCGGAATATTTAGGGGAAGTCGACTCGGCATAACCATTATTTTCAAGGACGAAAATCATCGGCAGATCCCAGGTCACGGCCAAGTTCATCGATTCAAAATTGGTACCCTGATTGGAGGCGCCATCGCCGAAGAAGACTATGCCGACGCTGCCATCCTTGCGCAACTTGGAAGCCAAAGCCGCACCGGCGACCAACGGGGGACCGGCACCGACGATGCCGTTTGCGCCTAACATACCCTTGTCAAGGTCGGCGATGTGCATAGAACCACCCTTGCCGCCGCAGGTCCCTGTTTTCTTTCCGTAAATCTCGGCCATCATACCCATGAGCTCAACACCCTTGGCGAGACAGTGACCATGGCCACGGTGAGTACTGGCAATACGGTCTAAATCGGTAAGATTCTCACAGACACCGACAGCTACTGCTTCTTCCCCCGAGTAAAGATGCACAAAGCCCGGAAGTTTCCCGGTGGCGAACTCTTTATGCACGCGGTCTTCAAACTCACGAATCTCCCGCATCTTACGATAAGCTTTGAGAAGATCCTCTTTCGACAGTTGTGTCTTCATGTACTTCTCCCTTCTTTCTTTAGATAGTGTCATCAACGATAGAGTGACAATTGATCGTCCGGTTTAAAGCAGGTTCCGACCCGATCGCGTTTAACCTCAATGCACCTTAGGTAGAGCACAACAGGTGCCAAAAACCACTTTTGTTCGCGACAAATAAATAAAATTACGCCAAGAGAAACAGTAAACCTCTGTTTTAAATAGCATTTTTTTTTAACAATTTTTGTGAAAACTGATCAATGACTTGAAACGAATCCACTGTGAGTTAAGTTTCGCAAACCACCCTGAAGGGATTTAGATAATTTTGAAACATGTGTCTTACGGCAACACAAACACCTGTCGCACAGCACTCTAGTTCCCTGTAACCTATAGAATGTCGCAAGATTGCGGCGGGATTTGATGGGTCAACAAGGCGTGTCTAAGATTGCATAGCCGTAACTATTCCATCTTAGACACAACGCGGTTGACGCGCCAAAGAACAAACAAGATGCGATAGATTATGGGTTATCCTAGGGCAGATCTCTGCCCATAAGATTCGGCCTTGAATCAGCAAAACAACAGATATTTAAAATTGAAGGGGTAAACAAAGGGATAAGAACAGAAGGGAGCAAAAGAGGAGGAAAGCCAGGTCCCAGCACGTTGAATGATCGATATAAAAGTTAAGCAACCGTGACTTATAGTTACCAGGCTAAGGCTGGCTGGCCCGACCAGCTCGACACTGTCGGTCCAGCTCCTGTACGACGGCTCGGAAATCTTCGCCCTGCATCACCGCCGAAATGACGGCCACAGCATCCGCACCGGCCCGAATGGCCTCGGCCGCGTTGCCGGCATGAATGCCACCGATGGCAACAATGGGCAAGGTCACGGAACCTCTTACCCGACGCAGTTCTTCCAGCGAGGTTGAAACCGTGTCCACCTTGGATGCAGTGGGAAACATGCAACCGAAACCAATATAGTCTGCCCCCTGCTGT
>CAZKQY010000060.1:0-2875 GCA_964555005.1 uncultured Syntrophotalea sp.
TCAGGCGTCACTCTATTTCTATAATGATTTTCTCCAGATTTTCACAATGTGAAAAAGGATTCCGTGGTAAAACTGACGACCTCAAGCAAACCAGACAACTGGATTTGAAATGACCGAATGCCTTAATACCCAACTTTCCATAATAAAGGACCATCTGTGGCCTTAAAACCAACCATCTATAAACTACGAATTACCTTAGCCGATATCGACCGAAATCATTATGATGATCTCAGTTTGACAGTAGCCCAACACCCTTCCGAAACCCTTGAGCGCATGATGGCCAGAGTGTTGGCCTTTTGTATTAATACTCAGGAATTTCTTGAATTTACCAAAGGGATCAGCGTCGCCGAAGAACCCGACATCTGGGCCCGCACCCTGGATGACAGACTTTCATTATGGATCGATGTCGGTGAACCCGCTTATGACCGAATCAAAAAAGCCACCCGCATCTCGGAAGCCGTTAAAGTTTACAGTTTCAATGCCAAAGCAGACGCCTGGTGGGATATGAACCAGAGTAAATTTAAAGACTTATCGGCCGCCTTTTTTCGCTTTCAATGGCAACAGATACAAACCCTGGCAACTCTGGTGAAACGCACAATGGATCTCTCAGTCACCATTACTGGCGATTCCGCCTATGTTTCCACAAAATCAGGGGAATGCGAGGTATCCTGGGTCTTGTTGCAACCGTCATAAGACCTCTGTCGCCATCCTATGAGTTTTTGCGAGACCATCATAGATACCGATTATTCCAGATCGTAGTGAGGTGATTTATGAATCAAACAAACAACACGGACCCTTCCGAAGAAGGGGTAGATGTCCCCTACAAACAGATCACCCCGGATACGCTGCAACGGATGATTCAGGAGTTTGTAACCAGGGACGGTTCGGACTGGGCTGAAGTCGGCTGCACACTGGAAGACAAAGTCGAAAAGGTTCTGCAGCTACTAAAGAACAAACGGGTAAAAGTCGTTTTCGATTTAAAAACTCAAACGGCCAACCTGGTCCCCTGCCCCTAAATACCGATAGCTGAGGTACTGGTGAAAAACAAACTTATCCGTTTAGCAGAACTCATCCAGGACGATTATCCTGAAAAAATTGTTGCAGCCTTTCGCTCCCGCGAAAAATCATCTCTGACCCAGCGCCTTAAAATGGTCAACGAAGCCATAAGCTTTCATCGAAAACGAGCCGAAACTCTTTGGCTAGAAGCGGGCCGAAAGAGAACTCCGGCAGAAAAACGTGCCTCAGCGCAAGCCGAACTAGCCGCCTTTGTCTTCGCTTATTTAACAGGGGATGGAATAGAAAACGCGAATAGCGCAATCGAAGCCCTTAACACGATCGGTCGCCAGGGGGAAGTAGATCTAATCAAAAACCTCTGCCGGTGCTGAAGCAAGCAATAAATTTACTCAAATCCATTTAATCGAAAAATATCTGAGTAGATGTTGCGTTTCTCGACCACAACGGTAGACTGTAACCATAGGTTCTGCTCGTATCGCATTGCCGGAAGAACAAACGGCCCGCCGATACGCAAAAAGGTAAAGAGACTAAAAACCTCCAAACCTGTGGTTCCTGTGCACCCTCGGCATCACATCGGAAAAGCAACATGTAGTACGGTGTGTATAGCACAAAGGAAAAGGATACATACTTTTTCAAAGGCACGAGGGAAAGAGCCTGATGGACGCAGAGATCCTCCCTGAAAAAGAGGTTAAACTCAGCGACTACATCAGGCTCTTTTGCGTTATGACGAGTGGGCGAATTGACATCGATGAGTGTAAATCATGGTCGTGTTAACTTTTATCGAAATTCACTCGATAAAATGAAAACTGCTCGCCAAAGCTGCCGTCCCAAATTTTTCGTCAACCTGCCCCTCCATTTCCTCTTTGGAGTATTCAACAATCTCATTGTCACTGCTGTGATTTAAATAAGCTTTTTCCAAGCGATTGTGAAAGCTGATGAGCTGATATTCTTCGGACCCGAGGGAAACGTAATAAAGCGCTACCCCCTCGGCTGCCCCGCATTGCATCTGGCTGGAGTCGGTTGGATAGCTTGAGTGATCGGCGTAGTAGGCTTCCGCCTGAGTTTGGCAGGATCTTAAGTCGCTGATGGCCGCCGAATTATGAGCTTTGGCTCGATAGGAAGCAAACTGAGGAATAGCGATGGCGGCCAGGATGCCTATAATAGCGACCATAAAGAAGGGTATGACGATTGCCAAAACAACCCCGGCACCACCAACATCTGGATATTTCTGCTGCAACTCAGCTTCACTTTTACAGGCGTAAATAATGAACTCGATCCACGCGGCGATTGTGGGAATATAGGTCCAGAAGAACAGCAGGTAAACAATCCCGAGCAAATATTTCTTCTGATAAAACTTATGAGCACCAATCCCCCCGAGAAAAAAGGTAATCAGCAGCAGAGCCACCTTATTGATGGCACCGGAAGACGGACCGACCCTGACGCCGCACTTTGGACAAATCTCTGCTTTGACATGGACCTTATGCCCACAAGTTGAACAAAACTTGTGCTCAAACTCGGTTATCATATCCTTCTCCAGGCTAAACAGAGGATTCTACGAGGAGGAAGATTCACTGTTTTCTTCCCCAGGAATTTCTACAAGTAAAAATGCCAGTTGGCAGTTCGGGCAAATAGTTTTTTCAACTCCACTTGGAACTTTCCGACGTTCCATGCTTTTTTATAATCACATCGCGGACAAACTATGTTGACCTGTTCCATATCCCCTCCTTGTACTAACGCTGTTGAATTCGCAAAAACCCATAGAATGATGCAGTCGCAAAAAATGCTCACGTCGCTTGTGCGATAGAGCGACCCATTCGGCAGATGCCGGAGTTGTCGCCTTCGTAGAGACCCCGCAGGTGGC
>CAZKQY010000061.1:0-6944 GCA_964555005.1 uncultured Syntrophotalea sp.
GGATGGTGAACGCATCCCCTTAACCATCGCCGATGCCGATTCGCAAGCGGGTACCATTACTTTAATTATCCAAGCCGTCGGCCCCTCGACCCTGCAGATCGTTGGCACCCCCGTTGGCGACAGCTTGCAGGACATCGCCGGCCCACTAGGCAAAGAAACCGAAATCGAACAGTGGGGACGAGTAGCCTGTGTCGGCGGAGGGGTCGGTACCGCTGTCCTCTATCCGTTAGCCAAAGCCTTGGCCGATGCCGGCAACGAAGTAACCACTATCATCGGGGGTCGAACCAAACCGCTTATCATCCTGGCCGAAGAACTGGCCGAATTTTCTCGTGAGGTACTGATCACCACCGAAGACGGGAGCCTCGGGAAACAAGGATTTGTCACCAACGCGCTGCAAGAACTCATCAACGATCCCGAGCGCTGCCCCCAGGCAATTTTTGCCGTAGGGCCGGTACCGATGATGCGGGCGGTGTGTGAATTATCTCGACCTTACGGCATCAAGACAATCGTCAGCCTAAACCCGATCATGATCGACGGCACCGGCATGTGCGGCGGTTGCCGGGTTAAGATCGGCAACGAAACCAAATTTGCTTGCGTAGACGGACCTGAATTCGACGGTCATCAGGTCGATTTCGCCTTACTCATGGACCGTTTGACTATGTACCGGGAACAGGAAGCCAAATTGATCGGTGAGCTGCCACCGGAACTTCAGAAAAAACTCATCAAGGTGAAGAAATAGCTTTCCGATGAACAAAAATCTAAGTCATAAAGAGATCATGGCCATCAAGCGGGTAAACATGCCTGAGCAAGACGCACAGGAACGCAGCCGCAACTTCAAGGAAGTCAACCTGGGCCTAACTAAAGAACAGGCGATCCGTGAAGCGCAACGCTGCCTGCAGTGCAAAAGCCGGCCCTGCGTCGACGGTTGCCCGGTCCGAGTGCGTATTCCTGAATTTATCGAGGCCTTGGCCGAAGACGACCTTCCCACTGCGGCCCATATCCTGCTGGCCGACAATACCCTGCCAGCAGTCTGCGGCCGAGTTTGCCCTCAGGAAGACCAGTGCGAAGCGCGCTGCGTGCGCGGCGCTAAGAGCGGGCCGGTCGCCATCGGCTACCTGGAACGATTTGTCGCCGACTGGGCCATGGAACACCCCGAAGAGCTGCGCTCCGAAAAGACCCCGCCGGCCAGCGGCAAAAGTGTGGCTGTGGTCGGCTCCGGTCCAGCCAGTCTTACCATGGCCGGCGAGTTAATCCATATGGGCCACAGCGTGACCATCTTTGAAGCGCTGCACGCCACCGGTGGTGTACTGCGCTACGGCATCCCCGAATTTAGGCTGCCAAAACGAATCGTTGACCTTGAAGTAACCCGCCTGAAAACCCTTGGCGTGACCATCGAATGTAACGTCATTATCGGAAAAACCTTAACCCTTAAAGAGCTAAGCGAAGAATTTGATGCGGTGTTTATCGGTAACGGGGCCGGCTTGCCGATCATGCTGAATATTGATGGAGAAAATCTCAAAGGGGTCTATTCAGCCAACGAATATCTAACCCGAGTCAACCTAATGGGGGCATGGCGCAACGACTTTCCCACTCCGATCATGCATGGTCGTCAGGTAGCGGTTATCGGTGGCGGCAATACCGCCATGGATACGGTACGCACGGCACGCCGCCTTGGCGCCGAACGGGCCATCATTCTTTACCGTCGTACCGAAGAGGAAATGCCGGCACGTATCGAAGAAATCAAACACGCCAAGGAAGAAGGCATCGAATTTATACTGCTGGCAGCTCCGTTGGAAATTCTCGGCAATGAGCAAGGTTGGGTAACCGGGCTGCGTTGCCAAAAGATGAAACTTGGCGAACCCGATGCTTCCGGGCGTCGGCGCCCGATACCTATTGCCGGAGAAACCTTTGAACTGGAAGTCGATGTGGTAGTCAACGCCATCGGCACCCGAGCCAACCCCTTACTGACAGCTACGGCACCGAACCTGAAACTGTCCCCTAAGGGAAATATCGAAATTGACAACACCGGAGCGACCAATCTACCCGGCGTGTTTGCCGGTGGCGATATCGTCCGTGGCGGCGCCACGGTTATTCTGGCTATGGGCGACGGTAAAAATGCTGCCGCCGCCATCGATGCCTACCTTAAAAAAGACATCTGACCACCGTCCAAACTTTGTACCCAACAGCCCACACGATCATCGTGTGGGCTATTTTTATTCCTGGACGATATCTGGACCACTCTATTAAAAAAGAGTATGCTGAATCCATGAACAAGACTCCTCATCAAACCTTGGAACATCTAACCACCATCCTCGACAGTGTTGCTGACGGCGTTTTTACCGTAAACAGTTCGATGCTCATCACCTTATTTAATCGGGCCGCCGAACAAATTACCGGGTACACTCAGCAGGAAGCCTTGGGCCGTCCCTGTTGTGAGATCTTCCGTAGCAGCATCTGTTTTTCGGCCTGTCCGGTCCGCGAAGCTATAGCCGGCGGCCACAGTGTTGAAAGTCGCGAAATTGATATTCTTGACCGCTACAACCGGGAAATTCCCATCTCGGTCAGTGCCTCAGTCCTGCTCGATGCCGACGGCCGGCCAAGCGGCGGTGTTGAAACCTTTCGCGACCTATCCCGGTTACGCGCCCTGCAACAAGAAGTCAGCGAAAAATATACCTTTCATGAGCTGGTCAGCCGCAATCCAGCCATGCGCAAGCTGTTCGATATTCTGCCCGATGTGGCCGCCAGCGATGTCACCACGCTATTGCAGGGGGATAGCGGTACCGGCAAGGAACTCTTTGCCCGTGCCTTACACGATCTCAGCCATCGACGAGACAAACCGCTGGTCACCATCAACTGCGGAGCTCTGCCGGAACAGCTTCTTGAAGCAGAAATTTTTGGTGCCAGAAAAGGGGCTTATACCGGTTCTGTCGAAGATCGACCCGGCCGTCTGACCATGGCCGAAGGCGGCAGTCTGTTTCTCGACGAGATTGGCGACCTGCCCCTGACCCTGCAAGTCAAGCTATTGCGGGTACTGGAAAATCGCGAATACCAACCCCTGGGGGCCAAGGAGCCACAGCGAGCCGATGTAAGGTTTATCGCTGCCACCCATCGTCATCTGGAACAAATGGTAGCAAAAGGCACTTTTCGTCAAGATCTGTTTTTCCGCCTCAACGTCGTGCAACTTACCATCCCGGCACTGAAAGAACGCCCAGAAGACATCCCTTTGCTGTTGGACATGGCTCTCGATCGATTCAACAAGCACTACGGCAAACAAATTCGCGGCTTTGACAGCCAAGTTCTCAACCTGCTTCTTGATCATCCCTACCCCGGAAATATCAGGGAACTGCTCAATATCGTCGAGCGAGCTGCTATTCTCTGCCACAGGGAGCAGATTACAGTCGATCTGCTACCCGCAGACCTAGCCCTGCATGCCACCAGCAACCAGCGACCACCCAGCGGCCGACCGGATGCCGATCAACTGCACGGGATGCTTGCCCGCCATGGCGGAAACCGAAGTGCCCTGGCCAGGGAGCTCGGTATCAATCGCACCACCCTATGGCGTTGGATTAAAGACTTCGACCTTAACTAACTAAGCCCCCCCTCTGTTGCACCTGGCAACACCGTTGCATCATACAGGCAACACCTCCCTACCCTGCCAGCTCCCTTCTTTTCCTCATTAATCCTCTAAACAAACCGTTGCAAACGCAACAGCCTACCCCTTCTTCTTTATCATCGATAAACTCGGAGCAACCCCACAAGTACCTGTTTTTATTACATATTTAAAAATATTACAAAAATGTTCAACCTGGCACAACTCTTGGAGTACAAGAAGCTATGTCAAAGATCAACACCCATACGCCACAGATTATCGCCATTCCCCACTATGGTCAGCGGATTATGCCCCGTTTTGGCTTGGCGCGGGAGTTTTATCTGGTGACTGCCGATCGGAACAAAAGGCAGATCGACCCTCGTATCCACCAGCAATGGGACCCGGGTCAGCAACCGTCCGTCGCCCGCTGGTTGAAACAGATGAATGTCACTGGAGTGATCTGCGACGGTATCCACACCCGCTTCCAAATTGCCCTCAAAGCAGAAGGACTATGGGTCCTCGCCGGTATCTGGGGAGAAATCGATGAGGTCCTTAAACGCTGGCTTGATGATCAGTTAGCAACGCCGGATGATTTAGACGACACAAGCCAGAGAACTTGTTGTCGACCGGCCCAAAATAACTGCATGGACCGAAAGTGTCCTAAACCGCCAACAAGGAGAAAACCGTCATGAAAATCGCCGTTACCGCCCAGAATCCATCCGTAGACAGTCCAATTGACCCCCGTTTCGGACGAGCTCCCTGGCTGATGATTTTTGATTCAGAGAACAGCAACTGGCAATCCATCGACAATAGCGCAGGCTTAAATGCCGCTCATGGCGCTGGCATTCAGGCCGCACAGAAAGTAGTCGACCAACAGGTAACAGCCATCATCACCGGCGCCATCGGACCAAAGGCCTTTCGCTCCCTACAAACGGCCGGAATCCAAATTTTCCATGGCGCCAAGGGCTCGGTCCAACAAGCCCTACAGGCCTTTCAAGCCGGCAACCTCGCTCAAGCAAACGCTGACGATGCCACTGGCGGCGTTTAAACAAAAATAACGAATAAATCGCTTATCTTTGGTTACAGCTGGGTCGGCAGGAATTTTACGTCGATTACAACGAAGAAACGCCCAACGGCCATATTTTCCTGCAGCCCAAAAAAGAACAATGCCTATCGACCACCACATTGGTGCCGCAAATCGATAATCACCACTGTAATCTCTTTAGTCAGCGCCGTTCTTCTTGCCCAGACACTTTCCAGAGCTTTGCCACGGCGGCTGCGGCTGCACAGTGGTGGAATACGCTGACATCAGAAGCCTGTGACAGAGAGTTTCCTTCTTGCTATCAACACCCTAGAAGACTATCGGACTTACTCATGAGCCGACAGGCTCCTAGCAACACCACGATTCAACAAATAACCACCCATGCACACTTATGCAAAGACAACCCCTCTAACTTAGGAGCATCATATGAAAATCGCCATCCCCCTTCATCAAGGATCTTTGAGTATGCATTTTGGCCATTGTGACCATTTTGCGCTGATCGAGATTGACGAACAGAACAAAATCATTCTTGGAGAGAGCCTGCACGAACCACCGGCTCACGAACCTGGTCTGCTGCCGCGCTGGCTGGGTGAGTTAGGTGCCAACGTGATCATCGCCGGAGGAATGGGACGACGGGCTCAGGAACTGTTCGCTGCAAACAATATCACGGTGCTGGTCGGAGCCCAGGGAAATTCTGCAAAGCAGTTGGCAACAGACTACCTGACCGGCAACCTGCAAACCGGAGAAAACTGCTGCGACCATTGATCGAGTGGTCAGTAAGTGTCGCATAACCATAAACTGCAGGAGTTACGTTAATTATGAATACCAGTAAACAACAGTGCCAAAACGACACCCCAAAGGCCTCACCCGAGGAAATGCATGAACAGTTAACAGCGCAGTTAAAGGGTGTCAAAAACAAGATCCTGGTTATGTCCGGCAAAGGCGGCGTAGGCAAAAGTTCGACTGCCGTTAATCTGGCCATGGCTCTAGCCCAGGAAGGAAAACAGGTCGGCCTGCTTGATATCGACATTCACGGGCCGAGTATCCCGAAGATGCTCGGTCTCGACAAAGAACGGCCCCTGAATAGCCCCGAGGGCATGATACCCATAGACTATCTACATAATTTAAAAACCATGTCGGTCGGTTTTCTGCTGGAAAGCGATAAGTCACCACTGATCTGGCGTGGACCAATGAAAGCCAACCTTATTCAGCAATTCCTCAAAGATGTCATCTGGGGAGAACTCGACTATCTAATTGTCGATTGTCCTCCCGGAACCGGGGATGAACCCCTGTCCGCAGTCCAGTATCTAATGTCCACCGGTAGTCAAAACACCGGAGCGGTGCTGGTAACCACTCCCCAGGAGGTGGCCGTTCTTGACGTACAGAAATCCGTGGTCTTTTGCCGGCAGCTCGACCTTCCGGTATACGGCGTGGTGGAAAACATGAGTGGATTTGTTTGCCCCAAATGCGGGGAAATAATCGATATTTTTAAGCAGGGTGGCGGTCAAAAAATGGCCGAGGAACTCAATGCTCCCTTTCTGGGAAAGATACCTCTTCATCCCGCCATGGTAGAAGCCGGAGACAACGGCAAACCCTATATCGCAACAAATTCCAAAGGACCCATCGCCGAAACCTTCCGCAACATTGCCGGCCAATTGATGGCAAAATGTTGCCCAACACCATAACCGAAAAAACGAACGACGAAGGCACCAAACAGCCGCCCTACGCCAAAATTGGCGGGGCGGCTGTTTGGTATAAACCAATTACGAGTACGAGCATATTTAACACTAACTACTCAGGCAGCTTTTTCACGCGAAACAAGTTCCTGACCAAAACGCTGGACCTCCTTCAAAAGATCACCGGAAACAGCACAACCATCTTCGGGTAGCACCAGAAGAATAATTTCGGCATCACCTGTAAAAACATTCTCCCCAAAAAAAGAAAAAAACAAAAACTTAAACCCCAACCGATACAGCGCATCGACTTTATACCTGTCCATAAGCCGATAGCATTGCACACCACGGCTCTTTAAATAGATTTCCAGTCGTCTGAATTCGCTATCTTCCATTCTCCGACTCACTTTTAGTTTTCATTCAGATTGTCCGGATAGACACAAACCAGACATCTTGTCACGGCCACTTCTACACTTATATCGCAACTTCAATGACGAGCAAGCCCGATCCTTCTTTCTGCTAACAGATTTAATAAATAAATAAACGTAACTATTCAGCAAAAAAGTTCTTGACAGCCTTTTTCTGAAAAATAAGTAAAACAGCAATGCCTCCGATGGTTTTCCAAATGGGCATTGTCACG
>CAZKQY010000062.1:0-4603 GCA_964555005.1 uncultured Syntrophotalea sp.
GCGATAGACCAGCTCTACGGCTACGCCGTCCATTTTCAGTTCGCAGACGTATTCGATAGTTTCTTCAGTGGCCAGAAAGCGTTTGACGCGTTCATCGAAATCGCGCATGTCTTGATCGTTGAAGGCGTTCTCCAGAGACAGCATCGGCAGGTTGTGGTGCACCGATGTAAATTTATTCAAGGGTGGTGCGCCGACCCGTCGGGTCGGGGAAGACGGAGTGTCTAGCTCGGGAAAGGCCGCTTCGAGTTGCAGCAGCTCGCGAAACAGTCGGTCGTATTCGGCGTCGCTGATTTCCGGCTGGTCGTGAATATGGTACAGGGTGTTGTGGTGGTGAAGCTTCGCACTGAGTTGCCGATGTTGTTCCGCCGCCTGAGCCTGATCCATGAGTCGTCCTTGAGGAAAGAGAGCTATTTGTTTCTTCGCCTTATAGCATAAGCCAGGATTCCTTTAAAGTGGCAAGGATTTGTGATGACCTTCGGTTTGACCCATTTTTAAGTTTCAGGTTGAATCCGTTTTGCTTAGAAATGATACATTTGCAAATTTTTGGACCAGCAAGGCCTGAAATTTTTTTCGGGTCGAAGGTAATTATTTAATATTTCGAGGTTCTAAAAAAATGCCGTAACCTTGTAAAATGGACTTTTTGCGACCCCGTCAGGAATAAGGCGCGGCACTGGTTATAGAAAAGTTGTCATGTCGGCTTGCTTCAAGTAAACTTTCTTCAAACTGTTATGAAAATTTCATTGAGGAGTTTCGGTTGTTCGACAATCCATATTTTTATTTGATGATTCTGGCCCTGTTGGTTGCTCTTTCAGCTTTTTTTTCCGGTTCTGAAACAGCCTTACTGAGCCTAAATTCCTTACGCATTCAGTATCTTGTGGCTAAGGGACGGCCCGGTGCCCGGCTGTTGGAGTTGATACGCAAGCACCCCGACCGATTGCTCGGCGCTATTCTGGTCGGCAATAATTTGGTTAACATCGCCGCTTCCGTTTTCGCCACGGCTTTCTTCGTGCGATTTTACGGCGAACACGGCGAGTTGCTGACCATTCTTATTCTGACCCCGGTGATCCTGATATTTGCCGAGGTCTGTCCCAAAACCTTTGCCGCACGCAACCCCGAACGGGTTTCCTTTTGGGTGGTGCGGCCGATTAAGCTGATCATGGTGCTGCTGGGGCCGGTGGTCTGGCTGGTGACCGGCATGGCCTGGCTGATGAATCGATTCAGTCGCAGCGAGACCGACGGGGAGGCCATCTCGGAGGACCAGATTCGCACCATGATTACGATCGGTGAGCAGGCGGGGGTGGTTGGCCGGGAAAAGCGGCGTATGTTGCACGGTGTTTTCGAACTGTCGCAAATTCGGGTTCGCGATATTATGATCCCCCGTACCGAGGTGGCCGGGATGGAGGTCTGCACCCCCTTTGCCGAGGTTTTGCAGATCGCCCAGCAGGCCAGTCATTCGCGGCTTCTGGTTTACGAGCAGAGCCTCGATCAGGTGGTGGGGGTTATTCATAGTAAGGATATCCTCAACTATGTTCATCAACCTGAAAAGTTTTCTCTGCGCGATCAGGCCAGGGCGCCCTATTTTGTTCCCGAATCGCAGCGCATCAGCGGTTTGCTGCAGGCCTTTCGTCAACAGCACATGCACCTGGCGGTGGTGGTTGATGAATATGGCGGAGTTGAGGGCATCGTCACTCTGGAGGATATTGTCGAAGAGATCGTCGGCGACATTCAAGATGAATACGATGCCGACGAGGCTCTGTTCCGCGAGCTCGGTCCCGGCCGTTTCTTGATTGGTGGCAGTGCCCCTCTACGGGACGTCAACCAGAAATTTGATTTGCAGCTTTCCGAGGAACACGCCACGACTTTAGCCGGTTTTCTGCTGCATTGTCTTGGCACCATCCCCGTCCGTGGGGAGAGTTGCGAGGCGCAGGGCGCAGTTTTTATCGTGCGCGGGGTGGTCGATATGCGTATAGAGACCATCGAGCTGAAGCTGCCTGCCAAGCCGCCGGTAGAGGATGCGTAAACCCGGACTTATTCGTATAAGAGGGTGTAAATAATAAACTCTTTGATTCGGCGTTTGCACTCTGTTCAATATGACCGATTTTGTCCTCTTTTTTTGCTTGTCAAAAGCGCCTTGCAACTGAAGGGCGCTTTTGACGTTCGAGTGAGCTAAGTTCTTAAAAGATCATAAAAATCCGCTTGACAGCTGTGGGGCGTCTCGTTATAGTTTTGGCCAATAAGTGGGGAAAAGTGTCAAATAAGACCATATTGGGGTGAGGATGACCTTTCAAGGGGTTCATAACAACGCCATTGATGCCAAGGGCAGGGCGAGCATTCCGGCTAAGTTCCGTGAGGTGCTGGCCGAAGCCTATGGCGATGAGCAGTTGATGGTCACCCAGCGCAACGACGGTCTGGTAGCTTATCCAGTGGCCGAGTGGCAGAAGATTCTTGATAACGTCAGCAAGATGCCCGCTGGTCCCAAGCGCGAGGCGATCAACCTTTCCCTGCTCACACCAGCCGTTCCTTGCTCTTTTGACAAGCAGGGTCGTATCCAGATCAGTAAACCGTTGCGCGAATATGCCGGTTTGGAAGAGGCGCGCGAGGTGGTACTGGTCGGCTCCTTTAACAAGATTCAACTTTGGAATCGCAACAAGCACGCAGAGATGATGCGAGCCGCTGAGGCGTTGATCAACGAAGATCCTCAAACCCTTTACGACCTGGGATTCTAAGTGGCGAGCGGAAGCGATTTTCAACATTTATCGGTAATGCCTGATCAGGTGTTGGACTGTTTGCAACCGCAATCGGGCGAAACCTTTGTCGATGGCACTCTCGGTGGTGGCGGCCATGCTCGATTGCTGCTAGATGCCACAGCTCCCGACGGTCGTCTAATCGGACTTGACCGGGATCAGGATGCACTGCAGGCCGCATCCCGGGTTCTTGATCCTTATGGTGATCGCGTGATTCTGCGTCACGCTAATTTCAGCGATGTCGATCGGGTCCTTGAAGAACTCCGCATCGATGGCATCGACGGTATGCTTCTTGACCTCGGTGTTTCTTCCTTTCAGCTGGATGCCGGTCATCGGGGATTTTCCTTTCAGGTCGATGCGCCCCTCGATATGCGTATGGACCGTAGCGGTGGCTTGACCGCTGCCGATATTTTGCAACAGTATACAGCCGAAGAATTGGCGCGGATATTTTTCGAATATGGTGAAGAGCGGTACTCGCGGCGCATCGCCCGGCGCATCGTCGAACAACGCCTTGAGACGCCTCTGACTACCACCGGCCAACTGGCTGAGCTGGTTAAGTACAGCGTCCCTAAAGGCCGGGTGCCAGCGCGAATTCATCCGGCCACCCGGGTCTTTCAGGCGTTGCGCATAGAGGTTAACGGCGAGTTGGAGCATGTGGCACAAGGCCTGGAAAAGGCTATTAACTGTTTGCGACCCGGAGGGCGCCTGGCGGTGATCAGTTTTCATTCCTTGGAGGATCGTCTGGTCAAACACTATTTCCGAAGCGAGTCGCAAAGTTGTATCTGTCCGCCCAAATTACCCATGTGTGTGTGCAATCACCAACCAAGGGTCGAGGTGCTCACCCGTAAGGGGTTGCGAGCCACAGACGAAGAGGTGGCCGACAATCCGCGATCCCGCAGTGCGGTGTTACGGGCCGTGCGGCGCTGTCAGGACTAAACTAGTATCCATCCGGAAACTATGTAAGGGCGAAGAAAAACATTTTCTCAAGCCGATTCCATGAAGGCCGGCAAGGGTCTTACTCGGCAATGTAAATAACCAGGAGGGATGTCATGGCGCATATTATCGCTCGGCCGGTTCCCAAGTTTAATTTGATTCCGTTGCAGCCACCGAGGTTGTTGCGGGTTTTTGTGTTTTTGGCCATTCTACTCACCGTTTCTCTGTTTTTTGTCTGGTCCCGCATACAGTTGGTCAATTTGCAATATGACATTTCTCAGAACGAATCGCGGCTGCGGGAGGCCAATCGCCAAGTCCGTGGCTTGCGCCTTGAAGCGGCCAGTTTGCGTCATCCCGGCCGGATCGAGGATTTGGCTAAAAAACAACTTGCTCTGCGCAATCCAACCCTTGACCAGGTGGTGTACATCAAACGATGAAGCATTCGAAGCGCTGGCACAACTGGCGAATTAAACTGATCGGGATAGGTTTTATCCTGGCCTTCGGCCTGATCGGCTATCGGGCCCTGAGCCTGCAGGTGCTTGATCACGAACTGTTTGAAAAACGCGCCCAGCGCCAATATCAGAGAATCGTTCAATTGCCTCGCCAACGAGGCACCATTTATGATCGCAACGGCCAGGAATTGGCCTTGAGTATGGCGGTTGATTCAATTTTTGTAGAACCCTATCGAATTGAGGATATACCAGGCACTGCCAAGGCATTGGCCCGCATATTGTCCCTTTCGCAACGCCGCCTGCTGGTAAACCTGAACAAGGAACGGCGCTTTTTATGGATCAAGCGGCAGGTAACGCCCCGGGAAAGTGAAAGTCTGAGAGCTCTAAAGCTTAAAGGGGTTGGCTTTATCAGGGAGCATCGCCGTTACTATCCTAATTCGCAACTCGGTGCCCAGGTTATCGGCTTCACCGGAC